>NZ_CAHJWW010000120.1 GCF_903643035.1 Sphingomonas bacterium
CGGGGCTGTGCGCGGGTCCTCGCCCAGCCAGCGCAGCCCGTCGCCGGTCGCCCGCCCGTCACCCAGTCGCTCGCGCGCCGCGGCGGGCGACAGCGACGCAAGGTCGCCGACGGGGTGCAGCGGATCGGGTGCGAAGACCTGCATGAAGACTTCGCCATGCCCACCCTCCAGCAGCACGGCAAGAGGATCGCGGAGCGACGGGTCGGCGGCGAAACCGGCGGCGGCGACGCAGGCGAGCGACGAATAGCCCGTGACCTGCGCCCCCCAGCCGAGCCTCAGTCCCCGCGCAGCGGCGACGCCCACGCGGATGCCCGTGAAGCTGCCCGGCCCGACGTCGACCAGTATGTGCTCCGCACGGCCGCCGCCCGGCAACGACGCGATCATCGGCACCAGCCGTTCGGCGTGGCCGCGCCCGACCGCCTCCCGCACCGTCGCGACTATCACGTCCCCGTCGAACAGCGCGACCGAGCAGGCGGCGGTCGCGGTGTCGATGGCGAGCGTCAGCACGGGTCCGGTCCCGTTCAGGCGATACGGTTGAACTTATCGAACGCGGGGCGCGGCGAGCGGCCGTGATAGCTCGCCGGGTCGCCATGGCCGAGCGTCGAGATGAAGTTCACCCGCACGCCCGGCTGGTCCGCGAAGAACGCCTTGTCGACCGCGCCGCCGTCGAAGCCCGACATGGCGCCCGTATCCAGCCCCAGCATCCGCGCGGCGATGATGAAATAGGCGCCCTGCAGCGTCGAGTTGCGGAACGCCGAGACCTCGCGCAGCTCGGCATTGCCGTCGAACCATGCCTTGGCGTCGACATGCGGGAACAGCTCGGGCAGATACTCGTGGAAGTTGGTGTCCATGCCGATGATGACGGTCACCGGCGCGGCCAGGATCTTGGGGCCGTTGGCGCCCGATGCGCAGGCGGCGAGCTTCTCCTTCGCCTCGGGAGTGCTGCACCAGACCAGCCGGGCGGGCATCTGGTTGGCCGACGTCGGCCCCCATTTCATCAGCTCCCAGATCGCGTGGAGATCATCCTCGCTCACCGGCTGGTCGAGATAGCCGTTGTAGCTGCGAGCCTCGCGAAAGACCGCGTCGAGCGTGGCGTCGTCGAGCTTGGCGCTCATGGATGGCTCCTGAAAATGCTGGGACGGACCGGCTTGGAACGGATCAGACGGCCCGGACTTCCGTGACTTCGGGCACATAATAACGAAGAAGCTGCTCGATGCCGTTCTTCAGCGTCGCGGACGAGGACGGACAGCCGGCGCAGGCGCCCTGCATCTGCAGGAACACCTTGCCCTTGTCGAACCCGCGATAGACGATGTCACCGCCGTCGTTGGCCACCGCCGGGCGCACGCGCGTTTCGATGATGTCCTTGATCTGGTCGACGATATCCACGTCGTCCGGGTTCTCGGGGAAGGCGGCGTCGGGGCCGGGTACGACGAAGTCGCCGGCGGGCCCCGGCCGAAACAGCGGCATGGCGGCCGAGAAATGGTCGAGCATCACCGACAGCACGTCCGGCTTCAGCGCGCGCCAGTCGGTGCCGGGCGCGGCGGTGACGGACACGAAGTCGCGTCCGAAGAACACGCCGGTCACGTCGCCCATCCCGAACAGCGCCTGGGCGAGCGGCGAGGCGTCCGCCTCCTCCGGCGTCGCGAAGTCGCGCGTGCCGACCTCCATGACGGGACGGCCCGGCAGGAACTTCAGCGTCGCCGGGTTGGGCGTGGTCTCGGTCTCGATCAGCATTGACGCCATGTGGCCCGGCGAGGGGGCGGGATCAAGCGGGAAGGGGGTTCGTGGTGCCAGTGACCATCATCGCCGAGCCGCCTGTACGTCACGCAGCAACGGCGGGCGTTGCGCAAGACATTCTCAAACTCGAAGTAATCGCGTATCCATACCCTCTGCCGAACGCGCGAACGTGCAATTACTCGCACAATAATTTCAGCCCGGTTAACACCAGGGCAGCGATTATGAAGCAATTGAAAGCGGTAAACAGCCAGAACAATGCCGGGTCATAACGGCGTTCCACGCGCCACATCATGCGGGGTAGTTCGGCAAGGCCCCGGTCCACATCTCTAATGCAGAACCATCCGAAAGCGCCGGCCAGAAGAAGAGCGGCGACGCCAGAGATATGGTGGTTCATCCCGTCGCCGCCACGGCCAGCGCCGCCGCCAGATCGAGCCGGCCGTCGTACAGCGCGCGGCCGGTGATGACGCCTTCGATCCCGGCACCGCCGGGCTTCCCCGGCGCATGTAGCGACAGCATCCGGATGTCGCCGATGCCCTTGACCCCGCCGCTCGCGATCACCGGGATCGACACCGCGCGGGCGAGGTCCACCGTCGCCTCGACGTTGCAGCCCTTCAGCAGCCCGTCGCGGCCGACGTCGGTGAACAACAGGCTCGCGACGCCCGCATCCTCGAACCGGCGCGCCATGTCGACGACCGCGACGTCGGACACCGACGCCCAGCCGCGCGTGGCGACCATGCCGCCGCGCGCGTCGACCGCGACGACGATGCCGCCGGGATGCTCGGCCGCCATGTCGCGCACGAAATCCGGCCGTTCCAGCGCTGCGGTGCCGATCACCAGCCGCGACACCCCGAGCGCGAACCACCGCTCCACCGCCGCTGCGTCGCGGATGCCGCCGCCGAGCTGGACGTGACCGGGGAAGCGTTCGAGGATCGCCGCCACCGCGCCGCCGTTGCGGCTCTCGCCCGCGAACGCGCCGTCCAGGTCGACGACGTGCAGATGGCTCGCCCCGGCGGCGGCGAAGGCGGCGGCCTGGGCGGCAGGATCGTCGCCATAGACGGTCGCGCGGTCCATGTCCCCCTCCGCCAGGCGCACGACATGGCCGGCCTTCAGGTCGATGGCGGGAAGGACGATTAACGTCATGGCGCCCATGCCAGGAACCGCCGGAGCAGCGCCAGGCCATAGCGTGAGCTCTTCTCCGGGTGGAACTGGACCCCGATCATCGTGTCGCGGCCGATCGCGGCGACGACGGGACCGGCATGGTCGGTGGTGGCGAGGATGTCGGGGCTTCCCGCGGCCGCCGGCTCGAAGGCGTAGCTGTGGAGGAAATACGCCTCGCCGGGCTCGATCAGCGGATGGGGCGTGGCGGGGACCACGTCGTTCCAGCCCATGTGCGGCACCTTGGCCGCTGGATCGGCGGGCGTCAGCAGGCGCACCCGCCCCCCGATCCAGCCAAGGCCCGCATGCTCTCCCATCTCGTCGCCCGCGTCGGCCATCAGCTGCATGCCCACGCAGATGCCCAGGAAGGGCACCGCCTGGCGCAGCACCGCCTCGCGCAGCGCCTCCTCCAGTCCCGGCACGCCGCGCAGGTTCGCCGCGCACCGTCCGAACGCGCCGACGCCGGGCAGCACGATCCGCTCCGCCGCGCGTACCGCCTCGGGCTCGGCGGTGACGACCAGATGGTCGCAGCCGGCGGCGCGCAGCGCATTGGCGACCGAGTGGAGGTTGCCCGATTCTATGTCGATCAGCGCGAGCGTCACGCTGCGCGTCCCATCCACCCGGTCGTCATCCCAGCGAAAGCTGGGATCGCGTGGAGCGAGGCTATGCCCGCCGAGCCGTGCGACCCCAGCCTTCGCTGGGGTGACGGGAAGGGCGAGCGGGCGCGAGCGGGCGTTTCCCTCACAGCACACCCTTGGTCGAAGGCACCGCGTCCGCCTTGCGCGGGTCGATCTCGACCGCCGTGCGCAGGGCGCGGGCGAGCCCCTTGTAGGCGCTCTCGACGATGTGATGGTTGTTGTGGCCGTGCAGCGTCTCGACGTGCAAGGTGATGCCGGCGGCCTGCGCGAAGCTGTGGAACCAGTGTTCGAACAGTTCGGTATCGATGCCGCCCAGCCGCGGAACCGAGAACCGCGTCTTCCACACCAGCCAGGGCCGCCCCGATATGTCGAGCGCGACCCGCGTCAGCGTCTCGTCCATCGGGCTGAGCGCGTCGCCATAGCGGCGGATGCCGCGCTTGTCGCCGAGCGCCTGGGCGAGCGCGGCGCCGATCGCCAGCGCCGAGTCCTCGACCGTGTGATGCTCGTCGATGTGCAGGTCGCCGGCGATGCCGACGTCCAGGTCGATCAGCGAGTGGCGCGACAGCTGGTCGAGCATGTGGTCGAGAAAGCCGATGCCGGTCGCGATCCGGTACTGGCCGGTCCCGTCGAGGTTCAGCGCGACGTCGATCCGCGTTTCGGCGGTATGGCGGGAGATGGTGGCGGTGCGCATCGTTGCGCGGCCATAGCGCAAGTCCGGGACCATGCAATCTTGACCGGAAATCCGGAGGCTCTACCCAAGGGCAATGACCGACGGCATGCCCGACAGCCTGATTCCCTATGACGACATCGTGCAGGAGGCGCTGCGCGCGGTGGTGGGCCGGGTGTTGTCCACGGTGGTGCAGGGGGGCAGCACGCTGCCGGGCGAGCATCATTTCTACATCACCTTCCGGACGCGCGCGCCTGGCGTCGACGTGCCGCAGCGGCTGCTCGAACGATTCCCCGAAGAGATGACGATCGTGATCCAGAACCGCTTCTGGGACCTGATGGTGGACGCCGAGCAGTTCTCCGTGGGGCTGAGCTTCGGGCAGGTGCCGTCCAAGCTGGTCGTGCCATATGCCGCGATCACCGGCTTCCACGACCCAGCGGTGAACTTCGAGCTGCGCTTCCAGGCGCAGGAGGGGCCGGACGACGGCCCGGGCGGCCATGACGACGCGGAGAACGACGGGCCGCCGGTCGCGATACCGGTCGAGGACGGCTCCAACGTCGTGGCGGTGGACTTCAAGCGGAAGAAGTGAGCGAGCAGGCGTAGCGGAGCTACGCTGCGGTCGCGCAGCGACGCGAACGGCCGGCCGACGCGGTCCAGCCGCGATCGACGTCACGGGATTTACTCCCGTGACGGCCCTGCGCGCTTCGCCCCAACCCCGTTGATACCGAGCTTGTCGAAGCGATCCCCTTCCCCCTAGAGCGCGGAAGAGAAAGACAGCCCTTCGACAAGCTCAGGGCGAATGGAGGTTTCGTGGACGAGATCAAGATCGCAGCCGACACCCGCACCGAAACCGACTCGATCGGCGCCATCCAGGTCCCCGCGACCGCCTATTGGGGCGCGCAGACGCAGCGGTCGATCGAGAACTTCCCGTTCGGGTCTCGCGAGCGGATGCCGATCGGCATCGTCCACGCGCTCGCGATCGTGAAGCAGGCGGCGGCGCGGGTGAACCGGACGCATGGCCTGGCGGCGGAGAAGGCGGATGCGATCGAGGCGGCGGCGGCGCGCGTGACCGCGGGCGAGCTCGACGACCAGTTCCCGCTCGTCATCTGGCAGACCGGCAGCGGCACGCAGAGCAACATGAACGCCAACGAGGTGATCGCGGGCGTCGCCAACGAGCAGCTTTCCGGCATGCGCGGCGGCAAGACGCCTGTCCACCCGAACGACGACGTCAACCGCTCGCAATCGTCGAACGACTCGTTCCCGACCGCGCTGCACGTCGCCGCCGCGCTGGCGGTGCACGGCACGCTGCTGCCCGCGCTCGACAAGCTGCACGCGACGATCGACACCAAGGCGGCCGAATGGGCCGACCTCGTCAAGATCGGCCGCACCCACCTCCAGGACGCGACGCCGCTGACGCTCGGCCAGGAGTTCTCCGGCTATGCGCAGCAACTGGCGAACGCGCGCGAGCGGATCGAGAACACCGCGCGCTACAACGTCCTGCCGCTAGCGCAGGGCGGCACCGCGGTCGGCACCGGGCTGAACGCGCCGGCGGGCTTCGGCGAGGCGATCGCCGCCGAGATCGCGGCCATCACCGGCCTGCCGTTCACCAGCGCGCCCAACAAGTTCGAGGCGCTGGCGTCCAACGACGGGCTGGTCGACCTGCACGGGACGCTCAACGTGCTCGCGGTCGCGCTCACCAAGATCGCCAACGACATCCGCCTGCTGGGTAGCGGCCCGCGATCGGGGCTGGGCGAGCTGGAGCTGCCCGCCAACGAGCCCGGTTCCTCCATCATGCCGGGCAAGGTCAACCCTACCCAGTGCGAGATGCTGACGATGGTGTCCGCGCAGGTGATGGGCAACAACGTCGCCGTCACCGTGGGCGGCCTTCAGGGGCACATGGAGCTCAACGTGTTCAAGCCGCTGATCGGCGCCAACGTGCTGCGCTCGATCGACCTGCTGAGCGTCGGCATGGCGAGCTTCGCGACGCGGACCGTCGAGGGCACGGTGGCGCGGCGCGACAACATCCGGGCGGCCCTGGACCGCTCGCTGATGCTCGTCACCGCGCTCGCGCCCGAGATCGGCTACGACCCCGCCGCCAAGATCGCCAAATACGCGCACGAGAAGGGCCTGACGCTCAAGGAGGCGGGGCTGGAGCTTGGTCTGGTCGACGAGGCGACGTTCGACCGCGTGGTGCGGCCCGAGGACATGATCGGGAACTGACGCGCAGTTCCGATCGCTGATCGCCCGAGGAGAACGAGCATGAGCGCAACCACCGTCGGCGGGCTGATCGGCGCCGCCATCGACGAGGTCCGGGGCGGCGACGATCCGGCCGAGGGCGCGGTGATCGGCGCCGTCACCGCCAACGTCCTGAAGATCGTGCTGCCGGTCGTCGTCACCTATGCGGTCGGCTGGGCGACGCTGCGCGGCCTTGCCGAGCTGCGGCATCGGCTCGCCAGCCCGGGATCGTAGCGGCATCGCGCTTGACGGGTGCGGGTCCACGCCGCCACTAGCGCACATGGACGCCTACCACGACCTCGACCCCCACGGCTTCCGGCGACGGGGTGTGCTGTTCGTGCTGTCCTCGCCATCGGGCGCGGGCAAGTCCACGATCGCCCGGATGCTCCTAGCCGACGAGCCGGACCTCGAGATGTCGGTCTCCGCCACCACTCGCCCGATCCGGCCGAAGGAGGTCGACGGCAGCGATTATCATTTCGTCGATCTCGAACGCTTCCGCGCGATGGTGTCGGCGGGCGAGTTCCTGGAATGGGCGCACGTCTTCGACCATCGCTACGGCACCCCGCGCGAGCCGGTGGACCGCATCCTGTCGTCGGGGCGCGACGTGCTGTTCGACATCGACTGGCAGGGCGCGCAGCAGCTGTACCAGCTGGCCGGCGGCGACGTGGTGCGGGTCTTCATCCTCCCGCCGTCGATGGCCGAACTTCAGGACCGGCTGACCCGGCGCGGCACCGATACGCCGCAGGTGATCGAGGCGCGGATGAGCCGCGCCTCCAATGAGGTCAGCCACTGGGACGGCTACGACTATGTCCTCGTCAACGACGACGTGAACCGCTGTTTCCGAGCCGTGAAGACGATCCTGGCGGCGGAGCGCCTGAAGCGCTCGCGCCAGACCGGCATGATCGGTATCGTCCGACGACTAACGCGATAGGGGTTGAAGTCGGGTGGGGAGCCGTCCGTCCCCTTCCTGGCAGGCGGATGCAGATAGCTGACGTAGTGGAGGGCTGCCGGTTTTCCAAAAAGGGATCGAGAGCCGGGAAAGCCGGCAAGCCGTTGGCGGGTTCGAGATACTTTGCTCGGTTACTCGACAAACTCTGCAAGAAACTCGAATGCGCCAATCTCGCCATGCTGCAATCTGTCCAAGCGATCGGCAATAGCCGTGCGCGCTTCAGCGCGCTTACCCTTCGTCATTCGGTCAATACGTGCTTTCATAACATCGACGAGGGCGGTGATAGATGCTTGAAACGCCTCATCGGCCTTTGCGGCTTGAGCATTCATGATCGCCATTTGGCGAGCATGGGCGGCCTTCAGTTTCTCGTCTTCACGCGCCCACCGAAGTTGCAATTCGAAGCCCACGTCCTCGAAGGGCCTAAGTCGGCCGGGCCACGGCACGCGCCCGGTTGAAGGCCGCATGGCAAAAACCTTTAACAACACTTCGTCTTCGACTACGGACAGGTTCGCCTCAGCCTCGGCAAGCTCAACGATGCGCCCAGGTGCTCGCCGCTGGTAATAGGCCAGTTCTTCCCGGTCGCGGGCAATACGCGTGTGAACCGGATAGCTGTGGATATCGCATCCCTGATAGTATTGATCGGCATAGCCATAGGGACTGACCTGATAAAGATTTACCCTCTCGCTCACCTGCGCAATCCGCCGATCACCCGCAATGATCGCTATGCGCTTGTCCGCTACCTTCCTTTGAGCGGCCCTAATGCGTGCTGCTAAGACCTTGGGAAGTTGAGGGCGCTTGAATGGCATTGGGTTTCCTACTCGGTCTCACCATGCCGCATGTCTATAAGCAAGACGGGGCGAAAGGCGAGGACAGCTCCGTCAGCCTCCCCGAAACAAACCCGTAGAGGGAAAGCGGCCCTGTCGGTGGCACCGGGTCCATCAGGCAGGGCCCCTTTCCCGGAATCCATTCCCAATCGCCCTGCCCGGAAATGGCCGCTCAGAAATGGAGATACGAGAAGCGGTGTATTAAACAAACGGCCGCTTTCTGAAGCTTGGATTGCTTTCTCGAACGTCCGCCTTTGGGCGGAAAGGATATTAACCGCGTTGCCGGCGCTACGCCGCCCCGATCAGTCTCAGGAACCGCACTGCTGCATCATATTCCGCCCGCCGCGCCAGCAGGGCCTTCTCCGCCAGCGGGTCCGCGCCCCACAGTTCCGCCTGCCAGTCCGAATCGAGTTCCGACGCGCGCCAGGCCTCGTCCGCATCGATCGCCCGCTCCGCCAGCGCCAGCGCGAGGACCAGCGAGCCGGTGAGCGTCACGATCGGCGACAGCGCGGCGAGCGCGAAGGCGTCGACCGCCGCCAGCGCCGCGCCGAG
>NZ_CAHJWW010000121.1 GCF_903643035.1 Sphingomonas bacterium
CCGGTCAGGACGGCCTCGTAGGCGGCGCGCACGCGCGCGCTCGGCGTGAACCAGTCGGGCATGATCGCCACCACCCGTCCGCCTGGGGTGACCCGCCGGATCGCCGCCTGCAGGTGACGCATGGCGGCGAGATCGTCGGGCCCGTGCCCCAGGCTGCGCGCGAACGGCGGGTTCATCAGCACCACGGTTGGGCGCGGCAGGCTGGCGTGGAGGCTGACCAGCGCCGCGGCGTCATGTCCGGTGATCGTGGCGGCCGGGAAGATGGTGGCGAGACGCGCGCGCCGCCTGGGGTCGAGCTCGTTGAGCTGCAGCGCGCTCGGGGTCGGGGCCTGCGCGACCAGAAGGCCGTTGCCGGCGCTCGGCTCCAGCACGACGTCGGCCGGGCTGATCGCCGCGAGCAGGACGGTGATCGCGGCGATGTCGGCCGGGGTCGAGAACTGCTGGAGGTCGAGCTGCTCCTCGCTGCGCACGGTCTGGGTCGGCAGGCGCTCCATCAGCGCGCTCGCCGCGGCGACGTCGGCGAAGCCGGCCAGCGGGAGACCCGCGGAAGCGAGATACAGCGCCAGCGCGTGCTCCAGGAGCTCGAAGCTGTCGCGCTGCGTCCAGCGGCCGTCGGCGTCGCTACCGCCATGGACCGCGATCATCGCCTCATTTAGGTCCTTGCGGGCGATCGAAGCGCCGGAGGCGAGCAGCGCCGCGATCGAGCGGGCGGCGGGCAGCTCGTCGACGGGGGCGATATCGAGCAGGTCGGGCATGGTGGTGCTCCTCGGTCTTGCCACCACTGCGGCGGCCTCAACCGCCCGCTCCCCCTCCCCTCTCCTGAACCTCGAGCACCCTGGCCCAGTCCTTGTGATCTTCGGGCACGTCGACCTCGATCATCCGGCCGGGGGCGGCATGGGCCTCCAGCGCGCGCGCGACGGCACGCCGGCCGGCCAGGTCGTTATCGCCGGCGAGGACCAGGCGGGTGACGCTGGCGGGAACGTCCACCAGATCGAGCCGGCGGGAGCCGAAGGTCGCCCAGCAGGGGTGGCCGCGGATCCGCGACCAGGCGCGGGCGGTCTCGAAGCCTTCGGCGAGGCCGATCGTCGATGCGCAGCCACCGCCCTGCCAGGCGGCATGGCCGAGCGTGCCGAGCGTCGCCTTCTCCCTGTAGCCGGCGGTCTTCGGATCGAGGAAGATGCGCTGGAAGGCCATCAGGTGGCGTCCTTCTCGCGCGCCCACGAGCAGCGCCGGCAGGAAACGCGTGGTGGGCTTCGGACCCAGCGGGCAGCGTGGATGGAAGCGCACGTCGGTCGGCATGGGCAACAGGTGGCGCGTCGCGAGATAGCGCTCCCCGAGCGTGCCCGGAACAGGGCGGGCCTCCGCCCATAGGCGGTCGATGTTGGCGGTGCGGGTGGCCGGCTCGACCGGCGGAGGCGCATGGCGATGGGAGAGCGGGATCCGCCCCAGCTCGCGCAGCACGTCCTCGGGGTCGCAGCCGGCGAAACAGGTGACCAGGATCCCGCGATCGCCTTGCCGGAGCGATAGGCTCGCGGTCCTGTCGCTATGCGCCGGACAGCGGCACATGGCGGCATTGCCATGCCAGGCACCGCCGAGCGCGCCCACGAGGTCGACCAGCTGCTGGGAGGGTCGGTTGGCGATGAGTGCCATGGCGCGGACTCAATCCACGCCAGGCGTGAGACGGGTGATGGCGTAGAAGGCCTGGTCGGTCGCGAACCATGCCGCGACCGCCTGGGCATCCGCACGCGGATGGTCGGTGCCCGACCGCACGGGTTGCAGGCGGACGAAGCGGGTCAACGCGTCGCGAGCCGCGTCCTCATCCCGAAAGCTGTCGATGATGTCGGGCTGACCGGACCGACGGATGAGGAGAATGACGGGTTCCATGGGGAGGGTGCCCCTCGTTTGCCGGTGCGGGCCGCATCCGGTGGGTTGCAGGCTCGGCGCTCTCGACGCCTGCCCTCGCCCTCTCCCTCCACTCTTCTGTTTCGCGGATTATCGGCCGGAGCGTTTACGTTCCGCTGAAAGTCCATGGTTATAACGCCAGGGAACTCGAAGAAGCCCTTGATGCTTATCGAATCGGATCAATTACGAGGTGGTCATGTCCCAGTTCAGCCCCGTCGAGATCGCGAACTGGACGGCGATCTATCTGGCCACGGCGCTGTGTTGCGGCATCGCCATGACCTTGTCGATCAGTGTTACGGCCCATGGTCTCTGGAAGGACCGTGCATGGAGTGAGCTCGGCTCGTTCCGCGGCGCCGCCCTCTTCCTGCCGAAGGCGTGGTGGCGTTGGCAGAAGCTCTACATCCTGTCGACGCCGGTGACCCTCGGGATCATCGGCTGGTTCGCGGCGACGATGCACTGGAACTGAAGGCTAGATATCGAGAGCCGCCAGCAATTTCGTTTGGGCGTCGGTTCCAACGATCTCGGCTGGCGTGACCGTCGCCAGATCTCCCAGCAGCCGCATTCGCGGATGCGTGACAGCCTTCGCGGCGTGATAGTCATCGGTGTCGAAGCCTATGGCCTCGATCAATAGCGTTCTCACCTCGCCGGTCGTCCGTGAGCGCGCTTCGATGAAGAAATCCGGTCGGCACGGTCCGAGCCTCGTCATGGTATCGAACAACGGCTTGCTGATCGCCACGTCGACGCCTTGGGCGTGAAGGATCTTCTGACAGTCGAGCAGGCAGCGCGTCGTTCTGCGCTCGAAGTCGCTTTCCACGGGTATGAACAGGCGTCCGTTGAGGATCGGCTGAGCGTACGCGCGCAGCGGCGCATAGCCGCGTGACTCAGGATACTGACCGACGACGACCAGGACGAGGTAAGGCCCGGCTATGTGGTTGCCTCGAACCGACGGCGACTGCACCCGGTTCGCGATCGCGATGGTGTCGCCTCCCGGCAGCGTGATCTCGTGCCCTTTGAAGTGCGGCGCGTAGAGCAGCAGGAAGCCTTGTGGGGCGTGATCTTTCGGCCAGCGCGGCGCCAACTCTCGCAGCTGCGCATAGGCAGCCTCCGATTGCAGCGCGCGAGGATGGGTCCAGAACGCGCGCGCCAGTTCGATGCAGGGAGCGATCTCGATCTTGGTGGCGGCCGCGCAAAGGTTCGCGAAGGCTGCCCGGATCGACCACTCGTCACCGTACCGAAGCGGCGCGACGAGGTTGGAGCCGCCGGCGTCCATCAGTCGCCATAGCAGACGGGCCAGCCGCGGCGTCGATGCCTGACGATGGCGATCGTCGTTGGTATCGTCCTCCGGTGCCTGCGCCAGTCGCTCCGGTGCCGGCCGCAGGACCTCGAAGAACCCTGATGGAGGATCCGCCGGCGTCAGCCGCGATCGTGCCTCGGTGATGCGCAGCGTCACTTGGTCGCGGAAGAAGGCGCAATCCGCCCGATGTTCCGGACGCTTCGAGCTCGTCAAGCGTCGGAGGTAGTAAGTATCCGCCTCCGACAGGAACGCCGGTGTCAGGATCGGGGGCCACGTGCCCTGACCGAGGCAATCGCACGCGAGCCACTTGTGGCCGATCCGCGCCTGCTGGACGAGAGTGATCCCGGCCTGCTCGTCATGGTGCGTTCCCTGCCCGACGTACCAGCGAACGAGGGCCTGCCGCAGCGGGACCGGCAAAGGGATACGGCTGGCGCCACTCCCGTCGGTATCGCGATCGATGAGCCACATCGGACAGCTCCTGGACGAGCCTACCGACACTGTTCGAGGCCGGCTCGCCCTATTGACAATGTCGAGCGTGCTGATCTCCAGTCAACTGAAACCAGCATGGCGGGGCTGTTCCGATGAAGAAGATGTCGATCCTGATCCCGGTTCTGGTGACCGGGATCTGTTCCACGGCGAGCTATGCCCGACCAGCGCGAGCCACGGCGCAGCGCGGTGTCGAGTTGATTACTATCGGCGGCAACACGAGCATGGCCAATCCCGCGCCGGCCGACGTTTCGCCACAGCCCGGTCTGCAGGTGAACGAGTTGAGCCGACGCGCCGTCGAGTTCCGAATGGCGCAGGCTCTTGCCGAGATGTCGTCTGACCACGGTGCGGCTCTCCCCGCATCTCCCATGGGCGCATTTCCCATGGCCACAGGACCCGTGGCTCTGACTTCGACGATCGTGACGCCAACCTGGATGCGCACTATCGCGCCCCTGCCGGCCACGATGACGTTCGTGCCTGGATGCGGGGCCTCGGCGTATCGGCCGACTGGATTTCTCACCGGCGCGGCCGAGAGACGACGCGCGGCCTACTATGGGCTCATGAGCAGCGTGGCGTGCGAGCAGGGCATCCCGGTCGGTTTGTTCGACGCAATGATCCTGCGAGAGAGCGGCTACGACCCCGCCGCGATCTCCCCCAAGCAAGCTTTTGGCTTCGCGCAGCTGATGCCCGCCACCGCGAGCGCGCTCGGCGTGAACCGCTACGATCCGCTCCAGAACATGCGCGGCGGTGCTCGATACCTGCGTCAGCAGCTCGATCGGTTCGGCCGGGTGGAGCTCGCGCTTGCCGCATACAACGCCGGGCCGGGTCGCGTCCGCAGCGGCATGGCGCCCGCGATCACCGAGACGCAGGCCTACGTCACTTCGATCCTCGCTAACTGGCAGCGGATCTCAACGGCCGGGGCGGCCTCGCACCCAGAGATCATCGCGACCCGTTAAGCGGTCTCGATCTGTGCGGCCGGCTGACGGTTGCGAGGTGTGAACATGACCATCGTGTCAGGTGTACCGATCCGCCGACCACGCGAGTCATAGCGCGTTTCCGCAGGAAGGACGTCGCGGAGGCTGATTTTGTATTCGGGTAGTGCATCGTCCGCTTCGACGGATCGGAGGTGCTGCTTGAATCGGTGAGCCGATCCGGTCGAACCCACCTTCCTGGCCAAGATCTCAAACGGCAGCTCGATGGCCTCTCCGTCGCAGTGGCAATGAGCGATCTCGTACAGGCGGCGTTCGATCGTCCCCAACCGGAAATACTCGTGGTGGTAGTGGTAGATATGGCCGTCCTTCTCGATAGCACGGTGCAGCCAGGGACATAACCGGACCTGGACGACGCGGAGTGGACCCTGCTCACCGTTCGGCAGGACCGCATACTCTGCCGTCGCCTCCGACAGCCACGAGAACCAACCTTTCTCGATCTTGGAGCCAGTCTGAATGTTCGTCCTGATCTGCGTTCCCTGAAGACGCTCGAGAGCATCCGTGAAACGGTCGTAATCCCGCTTCGATGGTCGCGCGACACCCGTGATGCGGAAGAAGTCGTGCGCAGTGAAGGTGAAGTCCTGCTCCACGGTCTTCCCCTCCTTCTTGGCCTGCGCCATCAGCGACGCGACGTAGAGAATGATCTCCTTATCGTACATCGTAGCTATTCCAGCCGCACTCGGCCTGATCTCAATACTCGCCGAGCCGATTGTAAAGTGCAGCTCCTTTTGGACCGGCTGCTTTGCAAGAGCGAAGAATGGGTAATCCATTACGCTACGCTCGCCGCGAACCTTTCCACGAAGCGGACTGTCGGGCTGATAGAGATTGCCTTGTCGCACCACCACCGCTTTGCTTGCCATCACATCCCCCTCTGGGCGGCGCTCGATCACTTTCCGTTCCATAGCGGCTGGGTCAGAACGACGCACCGATTGAATGACGATCTACCCGAAAGCACGAGTTTTGAAGGCCGTAGGCTGGTTGCGCTAGCCTGCCGGGTACGCCCATGCTTGGCAACGGTTGGTTGACTCGTGCTTTCGGGTGATCCGTCTACCGTTCATACCTTCGAGCGGTAATCCGCCTCCGAGCGGGACAGCTTACCCGATAGCACGAGCTGCCGTCGCATCGCAGACCGCGTCAGAGCGCCGAAGGGCAACGGATCGCCACCCTCGCGCAGCGTCGTCATGGCCGAGGAACGACTGACATCCTTGAGGCCGTGGAATGTCCTGCCAAGGTTCAGCTCGCCCTTGGAGGCGCGTTCGCTCATACCCCGCAAGTAGGCGCCGGGACGATCGACGTCGCCAGCCTGGTACTTCTGAAGAGTCGCAATGATTGCAGCCGCGGCACCGCGTTGCCCCATAAGTCGGTTCGCCTCCTGCCAAGCGTGACGATGGATTCGGTGACGGGAGGCCAGTTCCTCCGCCAATCGAACGATCTCGCTCCAACCCCTCCGCCCGATCTCCCTCGCTCCGCACAATCCAGTCGCAACGGCCTGGATGAAATCGGGATCGACCCCGTGTTTCTCGAGGTCGTCCTCAACGGCTGTTGGCTCCTGGGGGTCAAGCGCCCCCCCAAGACGACTACTTGCTTTCTCCAAGCCATTACTTGTAGCTGCTTTAGCAGTTTGAAGTTCGGTTGTAGTTGTAGAGAGGACGCAGTCAGCGGCATCGGTGGATGTAATATTTGTTGACTCACGAGAAACGGCTTGGCTGTTGGCGACGTGCAAAGCGCTGGCGAGCCGCGCTTCTAGAGCCCGACTGCGACCCTCAATCTCGTCGACACATGAAGTCAGCAGGGCCATGTCCCTGACGCCGCGCATCTGCCTTGCCGCAACCTGGGCCAATGCGAGTTCATCGGCCGCACAGGAATCCGGGATTTCGTGATCTAAAGCCGCTTGGGCCAATGTTGCCGTTCGTCGGCGCGCAGCGGTCAGACGCCTCTTGAGGCTGTCAATCGCCTCATCCTCCTCCGCCCCTCGCTTCGCGATCCCTGCGAACTCGGCCATTCGGGTGCCGATCGGGCTCAGGACGATCCCGTAGGCCCATTTGATGGATCCATCGGCCGCTCGTGCGCCGCCACGATGACCACTGGGGCTGTCGCGGTGGCTGACGAGACGGAGTGCGACGGCTCTGTCCAACAGGTTTTGTACCTGGCGCACCTTCAACCCCAGTTTTCTGGCCAGCTTGTCGTTACGCGGCCATACGATCGGCGTCTGCGATGACCGCCAATCCTCTGGCTGCGTCCATGCGAACAGCGCGTCGATCAGCTGCACCACGCGGGCCGGGACGTCGAGATAGCTCGCCGCCCGCTTGAACGCCGCAAGCGCGTGGCCTGGGCCGGCACCTTGTGGGAGGCCGCAGAACGCTCTCGCGAGCTCCTCCGCTTGCGCCGCGGCGGCGTCGAAACGGCGGAAACCCGCTCCAGGACGGAAGGCATACGTCATCAGCCCGAAAACTCCCCGTTGGGAGCCGGTGCGGACACAGAAACCCTTGGCGTGAGTCACGCATTGAGCTTGCGGGTTCTGAGAGGTTCGGCTAGGTGGTGATTGCTACCTCGCCCCTAGCGGGCACCCCGAAAAGCCCGGCTTCGGCCGGGTTTTTCATATCAGCACGGCATCTCCCTGCACCTGATGTGGCACCGTCGGGGGCGTGCGATCCCGGCCGGTCTCGCCCACTCCGACCGCGTCGCGCCTGAAGGGCACGATTCGGCGATGAACGAGGTCTCAGCTTAGCAAGTCAGCCACCGCCGTCGCGGCCGAAGGCTCGTGCTATCGGGTGGAGCGACAGGAAAAGACTCGTGCTTTCGAGTGATACGTCGCGCGCTCTTCAAGCGGTACTCGTGCTTTTAGGTACATCGTCCGGCATCCGAACGCCGAGGCGGTCCGGCGACGCTTCTCGCGCGAGACGGCGGCGTAGGCTCCGCGGTCAGCCTCATACCCGATCTCGTGGTTCTCCGGCTCTTATCGGCCGTGTCGATCGCCCGTCAGAAGCTGGTCGAGCCTTAGGCCACGACGACTGGCGATCTCCTGGAAGTTCGTCTTGATCGTCCTCAGGACGGCTTCCTTCAGCACGAGCCCGTATTCCTCACGAACGTCGTGGTGCTCAAAGCCTTCGATGTGCTGGATTGCGGTGAACACTTGCCCTGGCAGTCCTCTGAACAGGCTCGACAACATCGAGGCTATGGCTACGGTCGCCTCAAACCCTTCCTCCGTGTTGAAGCCCATCAACTCGGTGACCAGCGTCGCTGTATACTCATCAACGCTCAGGGCCTGAAAAATAGCCTGCTTTTCCTGCAGCCGTAGCGGTTTGCGCTGGGCCGGATCGCCGCAGAGGAGGCGCTGCATGCGGGATCGGCTGATCCCCGTCTCGTCGGCAAGCCACCGCTGGCTACGATTCGCGAGTTTCAGTTTGGCGACGATGTAGTCGGGGTAGCCCGCGACCGTGGTCGGCGCCTCTGTGGCGGCCTCGAAGATCTGCAGCGCAACGCTCACCAGTAAGCCCTCCCCGCTTCGAGTTTTTTAATCTTTCAGAAAGGAGCTTTGCAACCAAAAATCCTCGACCGCGTTGTGGTTCACTCGTGCCGATTCGCGCGAAACCCGACTATTTTGGCCGTTTCCGAAGGGACTGGCTGTAAAGCTCGGCTTCCTCCGCAGACAGGCCGAGTTTCATCACTATCTCAGTCGAATGGCGTTCTGCGATCCAGTCAAAGAGTAGCATGTTGATTCCCGCTGAGAGCTGACCCGGGGAGTGCCAAGTTTCCGCTGAGAAGTGACCCATGTTTTGACCTTTTCCCTGGCTGTTGGGTCGGGGGACGAAGGAGTGATCGACATGGCTGTGGAAAGGCGTCGAAACCGGACCCCGCGTAAATGCGGCTAAGTCATTGCAACGGAAACCAGAATAGAGGTTTTCAGGGGGTCCCGATCGGCGCCGATCGGGACCCCCTTGAACTTCATAATAACGAGCACTCCCAGTGGCTTTCCTGCCAAATAGCGGGGGCCCTGTAGCGCGACGATCTGGATGAGAAGCGCGCGGCGATCAGGATGAGAGCTGATTGTCGCGGCGTGTTGAGGTTGGC
>NZ_CAHJWW010000122.1 GCF_903643035.1 Sphingomonas bacterium
CGGCTTTGGCGGTGGCGCGAGCGGCGGCGCGCCGCAGCGCCAGCTGACCGGCGAGAAGGCGACCGGCACGGTCAAGTTCTTCAACGCGATGAAGGGCTTCGGCTTCATTCAGCGCGATGACGGTCAGCCCGATGCATTCGTCCACATCTCGGCCGTCGAGCGCGCTGGCATGCAGACGCTGAACGAGGGCGACAAGCTCGAGTTCGAGCTGGAGGTCGACCGGCGCGGCAAGTACGCCGCCGTCAACCTGCAGGCGGGCGGCTGAGCCCTTCGACCCGGCGGTGAGCCAGCGGCCCGTCCGGAGCGATCCGGGCGGGCCGTTCGCGTTTGACGATCCCCGCCCGTGCGGGGGAACGGGACGGCCGGCATCCGCTCCCGTCCTCTCAGGCCCGGTCCTCCCGCCGATGCGCGGCACGTCCCCGCCGGTCGCGCGTTGGAGGAGCGACAGGAGACCAGCGATGACCGGCCCCGACGATCACCCCGACCACGACAGGATCGATCCCGAACGCCCGCGCGGCACGAACCCGTTCGACCAGCCGGACCATTTCACCGGTCAGGTCTATGACATCGGCCGCGAGCGCGAGATGGGCCGGCGATTGCCGGGCGGGCAGGAGGATCGGGTCGCGAGCGGCGGCGATCCCGAAACGCCGCCCGAACACGACGCCCGCGCGTCGTTCGATCCCGCCACCGGCGCGGTACATGACGTCGCGCTGGTCGAGGACGGCGGCGAGCCGTCGCCGCCCCCGGAGTAGACGCGTAATTGTAAACGTGGGTCTTCGGACCCGGCAGGTCCGGACGGCCGACATGCGCCGACACAGAGGCTTGTCGCGTCGGCGCCTAGTCCATCCGCGCCGCCTCGTCGGCGATCATGCGGCGCAGCGTGTCGATCCGGTCCGCCTCCGCCGCCGGCTTGTCGGTGCGCAGCCGGGCGATGCGGGGAAAGCGCATGGCGATGCCGGACTTGTGCCGTTTCGACCCATGGATCGAGTCGAACGCGATCTCCAGGACCAAGCCCTTCTCCACCTCGCGCACCGGGCCGAAGCGGTTGAGCGTGTGGCCGCGCACCCATTTGTCGAGCCAGGCGAGTTCGGCGTCGGTGATCCCCGAATAGGCCTTGCCGACCGGCAGCAGTTCGGCCCCCTCGGCCGGATCGCCCGTCCAGCAGCCGAAGGTGAAATCGCTGTAGAAGGAGGACCGCCGCCCGTTGCCGCGCTGCGCGTACATCACGACGCAGTCGGCGGTGAGCGGATCGCGCTTCCACTTGTACCATAGCCCCGTGCGGCGACCGGCGACATAGGGCGAGTCGCGGCGCTTGAGCATCACGCCCTCGATCGCCGCGTCGCGGGCGCCGGCGCGCATCGCCTCCAGCTCCGTGAAGTCGGCCGCCTCGATCACCTGGCTCAGGTCGAAGCGGGCGGGGTCCAGCCGCGCGGCGAATGCCTCCAGCCGCGCGCGCCGCTGCGTCCACCCAAGTTCGCGCAGGTCCTCCGCGCCGTCGAACAGGATGTCGTACAGCCGGACGAACGCGGGATAGTCCGCGAGCATCCTCGCCGAGACGGTCTTGCGGCCCAGTCGCTGCTGGAGCGCGTTGAAGCTCGCTGCGCCACCGCCCTCCTCCAGCGTGCCGCCCTGATGCTGCCCGCGCACCAGCAACTCGCCGTCGACCGCCCCGGGCGTCGAGAAGGCGGCCGCGACATCGGGGAAGCTGCCCGTCACGTCGTCGCCGGTGCGGCTGTAGAGCCGCGTCTGCCCCCCTTCCGCATTGGGGACATGGACGATCTGGACGCGGATGCCGTCCCATTTCCACTCGGCGGCATAGTCGGCCAGGTCGACCCGCCCGTCCTCCAGCCCATGGGCAAGCATGAACGGGCGAAAGACGGGCACGCCCGCCGACGTGGGCCGGGGCGCGTGGCCCTGTCCCCAGGCGAACAGCGGCGCATAGGGCGGGGACAGGCCGTGCCACACCTCCTCGACCGCATCGACGTCGAGCCCGAAGGCCTGCGCGAGCGCGGTCTTGGCCAGCCGGGCGGAAACGCCGACCCTGAGCTCTCCGGTTGCCATCTTGAGGAGCGCGAACCGCTCCTCCGCGTCCAGCCGGTCGAGCATGGCCGCGAGCGCGGCGGGCGCATCCGAGCGCGACAGGCGAAGCAACGTGTCGACCGCGCCCGCCACGGTCAGCTCGGCCGCATCGGTCGCCGTCCCGGCGGGCGGCGGACGCTGCGTCCACAGCAGCGCGACCGTCTCCGCGGTGTCGCCGACATAGTCGCGGCTCATCCGGAACAGCACCGGGTCCACGCGCTCCTCGATCAGCGCGCGGATCACGGCGGGCTTGACGCCGGGCAGGTCGAGGTCGCCGGTCAGCGCCGCAAGACCCCAGCCCCGGTCGGGATCGGGCGTCGCGACCAGCCAGTCCGCGATCAGCTTCAGCTTCGCGTTGCGCGAGCGCGTGTAGATCAGCGAGTCGAGGAGCGCGGCAAAGGCGTGCATGTCGCCCCGGTGCATGGCTCAGGTCGGGCGCTCCGGCTAGGGGCGGGGGCATCGGCCCGTCCTTTTCGCGATCCGCGTCAGGTGAGCCCAAGCGCGTGCAGCCCCAGGACGAGACCGGCGAGCAGCAGCACCGACGCCGAACCCCAGCGCATACCCGCCAGCGGCAGGCGCCGGTATCCCGCCTCGCCCAACAGCGCGGCGGGCGCCACCACGACGAGGCTGCCGATCGTCGCCCCAACGCCCGCGAGCCAAGGGACCGGGCTGCGCGCCGCCAGCGCCGCGGCCACGAACTGCGTCGCGTCGCCGAACGCCATGACGAACAGGCCAAGCCCCGCGGTCGGGAAGCCGCCGATCCGCCATCCGGTCAGCGGATCGGGGCGCCCGGGCGCGAACGGCATCCCCCCGGCGGCGATCAGCAGCGCGCATGCCAGCAGCAGCAGCTTCGCATCGGGGCTGAGAATCGGCGCGGCGACGGTCCCGGCGGCGGCGGCGAGCGCATAGTTCGCCGCCAGCGCCAGCGCCGCCGCGACGATCACGACCGCCGGACGATACCGGTCGGCCAGGATCGCGGCGAGCCAGCCCGTCCGGTCGCCGCACTGCGCGAGCGCGGCGACGACCAGCGCCGCCATCAATGCGTCCACGGTGCCGCCGCCGGTCCCACGCCACCCGTACCGGATACGATCGCCATCGCACGCTCCTTTAGCCCGGATGGTGTAGGAGACAGCGGTGAAGGGGCGATTAAGCCGCGCGACGGAGCCGACCCGACCCTGGCTGGCCTTACCTTGGCTGGCCCGACCTTGACTCGAACGCCCGGCTGCGTCATGCGCCCGGCCTTCCAGACGCCATCAGCCCGCGTCGCAGCGTCTTTCCAAGGAACGGGCCAATGGCCAAGCCGACCACCATCAAGATCAAGCTCGTCAGCTCCGCCGACACCGGTTTCTTCTACGTCACCAAGAAGAACCCGCGGACCAAGACCGAGAAGCTGTCATTCAAGAAGTACGACCCCGTCGTGCGCAAGCACGTTGACTTCAAGGAAGCCAAGATCAAGTAGGATCGCGGCATCCCGATGATCTAGGCCAGTGCGCGCACGCATTCCACGAAGCGCATCAGGCTGATCGGCTTGGAGACATAGGCATCGGCCCCCGCGGCGCGGATCCGGTCCTCGTCGCCGCGCCCCGCATAGGCGGTCACCGCCATGATCGGTATCGCGCGCAGCGCCTCGTCCGCCTTCAATTCCACGATCAGCTCGAAGCCGCTGACGTGCGGCATCTGGATGTCCATGACGATCAGGTCCGGCATCGTCTCGCGCGTGCGGCCGACCGCGTGGCGACCGTCGCGCACCGGCTCCGCGACATAGTCGTGCGCGCGCAGCAGATCGCAGAACAGCTTCAGATTGAGTTCGTTGTCCTCGACAACGAGCACCCGTTTTGCCACGCGATCCCTCCGACAGAGGATGGCGAATAGGCGATGGCGACGGTGGAGACAAACGACGATCCGGTTCCGGAAGCGTCCGAACTGGGGTTGCGCGCGCTCGCATGGACGCTCGCCGAACCGGCGCGGGCGATGCGGCTGCTCGACGTGACGGGGCTGGACCCGCGCGAGCTCAAGACCAGGGCGGGCGAGCCGGCGGTGCTCGGCGCGGTGCTGGGCTTCCTCGAATCGCACGAGCCCGATCTCGTCGCCTGCGCGCAGGAACTCGGTCGCTCCCCGCAGGCGCTGGTCGCAGCGCGCGCGGCGCTGGAGACCGCGTCGTGACCCGCCCGCTGCTCATCACCGACTGCGACGAGGTGCTGCTGCACATGGTCCGCCATTTCCGCGGCTGGTTGGGGGAGGCGCACGCGATCGACTTCCGCATCGGCCACCATGACTTTGCGACCGCGATGACGAAGGCGGACGGCTCCACGCCGGAGCCCGACGAGATGTGGGCGCTGCTCGGTGGCTTCTTCCCCGGCCAGATGCACCGCCAGACGCTGGTGCCGCACGCGGCCGAGGCGCTGGCGACGATCGGGGAGGGGGCGGACGTCGTCGTGCTGACCAACCTGCTCGACGCATGCCGGCTCGCGCGCACGGAGCAGCTGGCCGGCCACGGGATCGAGGTCCGGGTCGAGACCAACCAGGGCGGCAAGGGCGCGCCGGTCGCGGCGCTGGTCGCCCAACATGCCGATGATCGAGGCGACCCCGTCACCGTGTTCGTCGACGACCTGGCGATGCACCACGATTCGGTCGCGCGCCACGCGCCGGGCGTGTGGCGGCTGCACATGATCTCGGAGCCGGAGCTCGCCGCGAACGTGCCGCCCGCGCCCGCCGCCCACGCGCGGCTTGACGACTGGCAGGCGGCGCGCGACTGGATCGCGACGCGCTTCGCCGACGGGCGGCAGGCGCCCGACCCGACGCTGCACCCCGAGCATGATGGAGCCCCGGCATGACCGACCGTATCGACCGCGCGCTCGCCGACCTCGGCCTGACGCTCCCCGAGGCGGCGGCCCCCGTCGCCGCCTATGTCCCGGCCGTCGAGGCGGGTGGAATGCTGTACCTGTCCGGACAGCTGCCGTTCCGCGACGGCGCGCTCGTCATCGGCCGGCTGGGCGACGGCCTTGGCGTGGAGGAGGGGCGCGAGGCCGCGAAGCTGTGCGGCCTGATGGTCGCGGCGCAGATCAGGGCGGCGCTCGGCGGGTTCGGGCGGGTACGCCGGATCGTGAAGCTGGGCGTGTTCGTGAACTCCGCGCCCGACTTCACGCAGCAGCCGCAGGTCGCAAATGGCGCATCCGAGCTGATGGTCGCGCTGTTCGGCGAGGCCGGCCGCCACGCCCGCTCCGCGGTCGGCGTGCCCGTGCTGCCGCTGGGCGCCGCGGTGGAGGTCGACGCGATCGTGGAGCTGGGAGCGGGCGCGCTGGATTGAGCGCCGCGACGCCGGTGGCTGGCGGATGCTCACTGGAAACGCTCCGCGGGGACCGGCCCCGGATCGCCATTCCTCCCCCAGAGGGGGAGGGGGACCGTCGCGCAGCGATGGTGGAGGGGTAGGTTGCCCGGAGGAACAGGGGCTTGGTTCAGGAGCCCGCGATCGCGGCGCTGAACGGCCCGGAACCCGCGGTTCGCCACGTCGTCGTGGCCCCGGTTCCCGCCGCTCCGTCGAACGGCGGCGCGATCCGCTGGCAAGCCGGAGCGCGCCGTCCTAGATGCATCGCCGATGGACCCTATTCCCAGCCTTCAGCGACTGTTCGGCTTTCCCGATTTCCGCGGCGTGCAGCGTCAGGTGGTGGACCGCGTGCTGGCGGGCGAGCGGACGCTGGCGGTGATGCCGACCGGGGCGGGCAAGTCGCTGTGCTATCAGCTGCCCGCGACGATGCTGGCCGGAACGTGCGTCGTCGTCAGCCCGCTGATCGCGCTGATGCACGACCAGCTGCGCGCCGCGACCGCGGTGGGCATCCGCGCGGCGACGCTGACCAGCGTCGACGAGAACCAGGCCGAGACACGCGCGCGCCTGCGCGCCGGCGAGCTCGACCTGCTGTACGTGGCGCCCGAGCGTGCGTCGAACCCGAGCTTCCGCGACCTGCTGGGGCAGGCGAGGCTCAGCCTGTTCGCGATCGACGAGGCGCATTGCGTCAGCGAGTGGGGGCATGATTTCCGCCCGGACTATCGCCTGCTGCGCCCGTTGCTCGACCAGTTCGGCGACGTGCCGCGGCTCGCGCTGACCGCCACCGCCGACGCGCATACCCGCGCGGACATCCTCGAACAGCTCGGCATTCCGGCGGACGGCCTGATCGTTTCCGGCTTCGACCGGCCCAACATCCAGTATCGCATCAGCCCCAAGGACAACACCACCCGCCAGATCGCGGACGTGATCGCGGCCACGCCGGGCGCGGGGATCGTCTATGTCCAGAGCCGGGCGGGCACGGAGAAGATGGCGGCGGCGCTGGCGAAGACCGGACGGCCGACCAGGGCCTATCACGCCGGGCTCGACCCCGCCGTGCGCGCGCGCAACCAGGCCGCGTTCGTCGCGTCGGAGGACATGGTGATGTGCGCCACCGTCGCGTTCGGAATGGGGATCGACAAGCCCGACGTCCGCTTCGTCGCACATGCCGGTCTACCGAAATCGATCGAGGCCTATTACCAGGAGACCGGCCGCGCGGGTCGCGACGGCGACCCGGCGGTGGCGCACCTGTTCTGGGGCGCGGACGATTTCGCCCGCGCGCGGCAGCGGATCGCGGAGGTGGAGCCCGAGCGGCAGGCGGGCGAGCGGACCCGCCTGTCGGCGCTGGGCGCGCTGGCCGAGACCGCGGGATGCCGCCGCCGCATCCTGCTCGCGCATTTCGGCGACGATGCGCCGGCGACCTGCGGCAATTGCGACAACTGCCTCTCGCCGCCCGGTTTCCTCGATGCGACGGAGGTGGCGAGGAAGTTCCTCTCCGCCGTGTTTCGCACGGGGCAAAGCTATGGCGCGGGCTATGTCGAGGCGATCCTGACCGGCCAGTCGACCGAGCGGTCGATGATGAACGGGCATGAGGCGTTGGGCGTGTTCGGCATCGCGAGCGATCCGGCGGAGGCGGCGCTCATCAAGCCGGTCGCGCGCGCGCTGCTGTTGCGCGATGCGTTGCGCGCGAACGAGCATGGCGGGCTGGAGTTCGGACCGGGCGCGCGCGCGATCCTGAAGGAAGGGGAGCAGGTCGCGCTGGTGGCGCAGCCGAGGCGCGAGCGTCGGCGCAAGGGCGCGTCTCCCGACAACCCGATCGGCGATCCGCTGTTCGAGGCGCTGCGGCTCTGCCGCCGCGACCTGGCGCAGGCGGCGAGCGTGCCGCCCTATGTGGTGTTCCACGATTCGGTGCTGCGCGAGATGGCGAGCGCGCGTCCGGGCAGTCGCGCGGCGCTGGCGCGCATCGCGGGGGTGGGCGAGCGCAAGCTCGACGCCTATGGCGACGCCTTTCTCCAGGTGATCCGCGAGGCGGCATGACGAGCGTTCCAGAAATCGGACGGCCAGACATCGGGCAACCAGACATCAGGTGGATCGACGATCGCACCGCCGTCGCGCCACAGGTGACGCCTGCGATGATCGCGGCGGTGAAGGCGGCGGGCTTCGTCGCCATCGTCAACAACCGCCCCGACGACGAGGAGCCGGGCCAGCCGGCGGGGGACGCGGTCCGCGCGGCGGCGGAGGCGGCGGGGCTCGGCTATGCGGCGATCCCGGTTACGCAGGCGGGCTTCTCGCACCCTCAGCTCGACGCGATGGCGCGGGCGATGGCGGAGGCGGACGGTCCGGTGCTCGCCTTCTGCCGCTCGGGCACGCGCTCGTGCAACCTGTGGGCGCTCGCCAGCGCGAAGGCCGGCGGCGAGCCCGCGGCACTGGTCGCGCAAGGGTCTGCGGCGGGTTACGACCTGCGCGGCATCCGGCCGATGCTCGACGCGCTCGCCGGTCCACGATGAGCGGGGCCTGAGCGGGACGTGAGCGACGTGTTGATCGAGGCGGTCGCCGCCGGCGGGGTCCTGACCGCCGTGGCCGCCACGGCCATCGTGGGGAACAGGTTGCTGCGTGGCCGGCGCAAGGCCGCGCGTCTCGACGACGAGGAGCAGGCGATGGAGCGGGCCGGCGCGTCGCTGGCCGGGTTCCGCCCGCTCGCGGCGGTGATCGGCGCGGATGGCGCGGCGGCGCTGGTGAGCGGCAGCGGACCGGACGAGGCCGGACGACTGGCGCTGGTGCATGCCGTCGGGCGGCATCTGGCGGCGCGCGAGGTCGACTGGAACGCGGTGCGGGCCACGCCCGGGGGCATCGTCGTCGAGACGGGCCAGCGCCGGGTCGGGGGCGTGCCGCTGGCCGGCATCGACGCGCTCGACGTGCGGCGGCTGGCGCCGGCGGCGTCCGACGAGGCGGTGCGGGTCGCCGAGCGGCTGGCGTCGTAAGAACCCGTCGCCGTCCGCCCGCCTGCGGCACTGGCCCTGTAAAACCGGCCCTGCAAAACCGGCCCTGTAAAACCGGCCCTGTAAAAAAGCCCGGTGCGTCTCCGCACCGGGCAAGGGTTCCGCAGGAGGAACGTCGGTGGGCGGCGGGTTTCCCGCCGCCGAAGCAGTTCAATAGTGGTAGGCTCGTTCGCCGTGTTCGGCGATGTCGAGGCCTTCGTGTTCGGTTTCGAGGCTGGTCCGGAA
>NZ_CAHJWW010000123.1 GCF_903643035.1 Sphingomonas bacterium
GGCGCGGACGGCGTCCACGTCGGCACCGTCGACCACGTCCAGGGCGACCGCATCAAGCTGACCAAGAACGACTCGCCCCAGACCGAGGACGGACAGGGCGCCAAGCATCATTACATCTCGCTTGGTCTGGTGGCCGAGGTCGAGGAGGGCGTGGTGCGGCTGTCGGCGACCGGCGCGAACGCGGTGACGCTGGAAGAGGACGCTTGAACTCACTTTCCCTCTCCCTTCGTGGGAGAGGGAGGGAGGCCCGCAGGGCCGGAGGGGTGAGGGGGCGTGGGATCAGCCACGTTCAGCTCGCCCACCTCACTGGCACGCCAGGCATTCGTCGTAGTCCGTCGTCTCGAACTCGTACTTGGGCGCCTCGATCGTGTTGTCCGCTTCGACCCCGCCAGCGAACCCCGCGCGCTGGATGCTCTTCGAGCGCAGGTAGTAGAGCGACTTGATCCCCAGTTCCCATGCACGGAAATGGAGCATCAGCAGGTCCCACTTCTCGACGTCGGCGGGGATGAACAGGTTGAGCGATTGCGCCTGGTCGATGAACGGCGTGCGGTCGCCGGCGAGTTCCAGCACCCAGCGCTGGTCGATCTCGAAGCTGGTCTTGTAGACGTCCTTCTCGTCCGCCGACAGGAAGTCGAGGTGCTGGACGCTGCCCCCCTGTTCCAGGATCGTGTTCCACACCGCATCCGAGTTCCTGGCCTTCGCGATCAGCAGTCGCTCCAGATACGGGTTCTTGATGGAGAAGCTGCCCGACAGCGTCTTGTGGGTGTAGATGTTGGCGGGGATCGGCTCGATGCACGCGCTGGTGCCGCCGCAGATGATGCTGATCGACGCGGTCGGCGCGATCGCCATCTTGCAGCTGAACCGTTCCATGACGCCCATGTCCTGCGCGTCGGGGCAAGGCCCGCGCTCGTGCGCCAGCATCATCGACGCGCTCGACGCCTGCGCCGACACATGGCGGAAGATGCGCAGGTTCCAGCTCTTGGCCATCGCCCCCTCGAACGGGATGCCGCGCGCCTGGAGGAACGAGTGGAAACCCATGACGCCCAGGCCCACCGACCGCTCGCGGCCCGCGGAATAGGCGGCGCGCTCCATGCCGGGCTCATGCCGGTCGATATAGTCCTGCAGCACGTTGTCGAGGAAGCGCATCACGTCCTCGATGAAGCGCGGATCGGCGTTCCACTCGTCCCAGGTCTCGAGATTGAGACTGGAGAGGCAGCAGACCGCGGTGCGATCGTTGCCCAAGTGGTCGCGGCCCGTCGGCAGCGTGATCTCGCTGCACAGGTTCGACGTCGATACCTTCAGCCCCAAGTCGCGATGATGCTTGGGCATCGCCTTGTTCACATGGTCTGCAAAGACGATGTACGGCTCGCCGGTCGCCAGCCGCGTCTCCACCAGCTTCTGGAACAGCGAGCGCGCATCCAGCGTCTGGCGGACCGATCCGTCCTTGGGGCTTTTCAGCTGCCACTCGGCACCCTCGCGCACCGCTTTCATGAACGCATCGGTGATGAGCACGCCGTGGTGGAGGTTCAGCGCCTTGCGGTTGAAGTCGCCCGACGGTTTGCGGATTTCGAGGAACTCCTCGATCTCGGGATGGCTGACGTCGAGGTAGCAGGCGGCCGAGCCGCGGCGCAGGCTGCCCTGGCTGATCGCGAGCGTCAGGCTGTCCATCACGCGGACGAACGGGATGATGCCGCTGGTCTTGCCGTTAAGCCCGACGGGTTCGCCGATGCCGCGCACATTCCCCCAATAGGTGCCGATGCCGCCGCCGCGCGAGGCGAGCCAGACGTTCTCGTTCCAGGTATCGACGATGCCGTTCAGGCTGTCGGGCACCGAGTTGAGGTAGCAGGAGATCGGCAGGCCGCGCCCGGTCCCGCCGTTGGACAGCACCGGCGTCGCCGGCATGAACCACAGCCGCGAGACATAGTCGTACAATCGCTGCGCATGCGCGGCGTCGTCGGCATAGGCGGACGCCACGCGGACGAACAGGTCCTGGAACCCCTCGCCGGGCAGGAGATAGCGATCGCGTAGCGTCTCCTTGCCGAAGTCGGTGAGGAGCGCGTCGCGGCCGTGGTCGACCTCGACCGGGTAGGGGCGAGCCGCCGGCGCCGGGCGGGAGCCCGGGGCGGGTGCTCCGACATCGCTGCCGGTCGGGCGTTCGATCGTTTCGCTGCTCACATCATTCCCATCGCTGAAATCCATGGTGGCACTTCATGTTCACTGTTCGTTCGAATCAGATGCGCCGCGGACATCGTATCAGCCGCGGCGGCATGATCCAGAACAAAACAGGTCCATGCCTTGCCATCCGGTCATGCCGGTTGCTTCTTCATCTTCGCAAATATGATCTTCGACACCAGAACTTGGGCTTTCAACCAAGTCTCACCACAACGGATTGGGGTAAGCCGCCACGACCCGCAAGCCCCGCCAGGTCATAGAGCACGCGTCCGCCCGGGCCTTCCCGCATGTCGCCCGCCGCGACGCGCGGACTTCCGGGGCCTGTGGGAAACGCAAGGGAACGAAGCCGCAACACAATTATTTTTCGACTCGCGACCGATGCCCCGACGGGAAGCGGCGCGGCAGCCCGGGTGCCGGCACGAACCGCTTCCCGGTGCCGCCGCCGACCCCGCCGCCGCGGGAAACGCGGCCTTGCCGCCTGCGCGGGGACGACGGCTCCCGATCAGCCCGCCACCCGATGCAGGGCGCACAGCTTGTTGCCGTCGGGATCGCGCAGATAGGCAAGATACAGGCTGCCGAACGGCGTCTCGCGCCGGCCCGGCGCGTCCTCGATCGCGGTGCCGCCATTGGCGAGGCCGGCCGCGTGCCACGCGGCGGCCTGATCCGGATCGTCGATCGCAAAGCCGATCGTGGTGCCGTTGCCGCTGGTGGCGGGCTCGCCGTTGATCGGCGTCGTCAGCATCAGCCGGCCGCCGTTCCGGGCATAGACGAGCCGGCCCCGGGGATCGATCGTGCCGGGCCTGCCGCCCGTCGCGGCGGACAGCGCGTCGTAGAACGTGCGCGACCGGTCGAGGTCGTTGCTGCCGATCATGATGTGGCTGAACATGGGGGGGGTCCTCCTCCTCGCGCCATGCGGGACGGTGCGAGCCTTCGCGCGCGGCACCGGACCCGTCAACTTGGGGGTCGGATCGGAGTCGGACAGCTCCGGTCAGCCGGCGTGGCGCCGGGGCAGGCGACCGGAGTGGAGCCGCTCCAGGTTGAAATGTTCGGCGAACTCCAGGCCGGCGCGGCCACCCTCCGCCCAGCGGAGCGTGGCGGGGAACATCTGGTCCTCGAGCAGCTCGATCAGCACCTCGATGCCCGGCCCTCCGTCCCCCCGCGCCTCGACGCCGGGGTCGAGGCCGTCGATCATCGCGCCGGTGGACGATATGTTGCGGATGCGCACGTCGCCATGCGCCTGCCCAAGCTCGATGCGCGCCGAGCGCAGCATCGTCGTCCGCGGGCTGCGGCTGACCCTGAAGCCGGAGGCGGCGGCGTGACCGCCGGCGGCGGCGAGCTGGCGGCGTGCCTCCTCGCCGGGCACCGCCTTGCCATAGACCCATCCCTGGATGTGGCTGCATCCCAGGCTTCGTACCAGGTCGATCTCGTCCTGGATCTCCACCCCTTCCGCCGTCGTCTCCATGCCCAGCGTATCGGCGAGCGTCACGATCGCCTTGATGATCGCCGCATTCCGGCTCCCCGCCTGCGCCGCGCCGCGCACGAAGCTCTGGTCGATCTTGATCTTGTCGAACGGGGCGGTGCGCAGGTACCCCAGGCTGGAATAGCCGGTGCCGAAATCGTCGAGCGCCAACCGCACGCCCAGTCCCTTCAGCGCCGCGAACATCGCGTCGGACGACCGCGTCTGGTCCAGGAACACGCCCTCGGTGATCTCCAGCTCCAGCCGCGCGGGCGCGAGCTGCGTGCTTGCGAGCGCGCTCGCCACCAGCGCGGGCAGAGCGGGGCTGGCGAACTGGATCGGCGACACGTTCACCGCGACGCGCACGTCGCCCGGCCAGGCGGCCGCCTCCGCGCAGGCGGTGCGCAGCACCCACTCGCCGATCGCGCCGATCAGCCCGCACTCCTCCGCCGCCGGCACGAAGAGCGCCGGGCTGATCGCGCCGCGGGTCGGGTGATCCCAGCGCAACAGCGCCTCGTAGCCGACGACCCGCGCATCGGCGGTCGCCACGACAGGCTGGTACGCAAGGTGGAACGCACCCGTGGCGACCGCGTGACGCAGGTCGTCCTCCAGCAACCGGCGGCTTTGCGCGCCGGCCAGCATGTCGTCGCTATAGAAGCGGTGGACGCCGCGTCCGTCGCCCTTGGCGGCGTAGAGCGCGAGGTCGGCGGAGCGGATCAGCGCCTCCGCATCCGAATCCTGGCGCGGCGCGATGGCGATGCCGATCGAGCAGCCGATCGTCACGGACTGGCTCGCGACGTGGTAGGGTTGCGACAGCGACGCGATGATCGTGCGCGCAAGGTCGGCCAGCGCCTCGCGCGCGTCGATGCCGGGCAGCAGTACCTGGAACTCGTCGCCGCCCAGCCGGCCGCACAGGCCGCCGGGCAGGCCGCTTTCCCCCACGCATCGCTGCAGCCGCTGCGCCGCCTGTTTCAGCAGCTCGTCGCCCGCCTGGTGACCCAGCGTGTCGTTCACGGCCTTGAAGCGATCGAGGTCGAGCAGGAACAGCGCGGTCGCGCGGTAGGGGCCGGCCTGCGGCGCGAGCGTCTTGTCGAGCGACACGCGCATGCGCTGACGATTGGCAAGTCCGGTCAACCCATCGAACAGCGCCAGCCGTGTGATCTCCGCCTCCGCCCGGCGCTTTTCGGTCAGGTCGTTGCCCGAGCCGATGAAGCCCTGGAACCGGCCGAGATCGTCCGTCATCGGCCGGCCCGAGATCGACCACCAGCGCGCACCCGTCTCATCGGCGGCGGCCCGCACCGAATAATCGGAAAACGAGGTGCGCGACGACAGATGGAAGGCGAGCGTACGCTCCGTCGCCGGCGCCGCCGAGTCGATCCGGAACAGCTCGACCAGCGAGTGGCCCAAGGGTTCCGTGCCCGTCACTCGGACCAGCTCGTCGGCGACCTTGCGCGACAGATAGGTGAGGCAGCCCGCGCGATCGGTTTCCCAGAACCAGCCGGTGCCGTGGTCCTCGAACTCCGCAATCATGCGGGCGGCGAACTGGCCCTCGCTCGCCTCGCCGGCTCGCGCCATCGCCTGACGGGCATCGCGCCGGGCAAGGCGACGCGTGGCGATCGCGAGGCAGCCGAAGAAGGCCGTCGCGACCCCGGCGATCGGCAGGCTCGCGCCCAGAACCAGCACGCCTGCGACCAGCCCCGCTCCCAGGCCGATCGTCGCGATCCTCACCGGGTGCAGCAGCACCGCCGATATGACGATGGCGCCGGCGACCGCGACGAAGGCGCCGAGCCGCCCCGGGCCATCGGGCAGCACGCTGGTCGACCACAACAGCGCGAACAGCGCGCTCGCCAGCATCGCGGCGGCGGGCATCAGGATGCGATGCCGCCGCCACGCCGGCCAGGCCCGACCGACGCCAAGGACGATCCACGGCAGGACTGCGGTGGCCGGCGTGGCGACGAGCATCGCCAGGATGCTGCGGGACGGGCCGCCGCCCGGCGCGAGCCAGGCACCCGCGACGATCCCCAGCGCCAGCAGCTGCGCCGCCAGCGCGAATGGCCAGGCGGAGGCGGCCTGTGCGAGCTGCGCCGCCTGCGCATCGACCACCGGCTCGCGCTCGTCCTCGACCAGTCCGAAATCGCGCGCCAGGCCGCGTATGGTGTCGGGAAAGGAGGGCGGGTTGAGGTCACTCATGAACGCGCCCTCGCATGAGGGTGGTTTCGGTAGGGCGACGGGACGTGGCTAAGATGGTGTGAACGGCGCTTGCCGGCATCGCGCGGCGGTGGACGCCGCCGTGCCGCCCGGCGGGTCGATGTCGGGCTACCCCGCCCGGACAGGCTCGCCGCTCGCGCCCCGGGCGGCCGCGAAGGGCCGGCGCGCGTACAGGCCATAGGCGGCGATGCCCGCATAGCACAGCGCCGGCAGCAGCAACGCGACGTGCAGTCCGGCGGCATCGGCGAGCTGGCCCGTGCAATAGGGCACCACGGCGCCGCCGACGATCGCGGTGGCGATGACGCCCGATCCTTCCGCGGCGCGCGCGCCCAGCCCCTCGCTCGCCAGGCTGAAGATCGTCGGGAACATGATGGCGTTGGTCAGCCCGATCGCCAGCAGCGCCCAGCCCGACACCGCGCCGACGCCGTTCGCCGCCACCAGGATCAGGGCGATCGCCCCCGTCGCGACCCCGGCCAGCGCCTTGCCGGACGACACCGTCCGCAGCACCCAGGCGCCCGCGAACCGCCCGACGAGCGCCCCGCCCCAGTAATAGGGCACATGGTTGCCCGCGACCACGTCGCTCACCCCCCATACGTCGCGCTGCGCCAGATAGGCGACGATCAGCGAGCCGACCGACACCTCCGCGCCGACGTACAGGAAGATGCACGCCGTCCCCATCGCGAAGCGCGGCCGCCCGAGCAGCGACAGCGCGACGGCGAGCGTCGCGCCCTGGTCCTGCGCCTCGTGCAGCCGGTGGCGGCGCGTCCAGACCACGCCCGCGATGACGAGCAGCGCGGCCGCGAGGCCGAGATAGGTGTGGACGATCGCCCGCGACGACTGGACCCGGTACGCATCCAGCGCCGCGCCGGTCAGCGAGGCCGCGCTGACGCTCGCGATCGTACCCAGGATCAGCGTCGAGCCCACGCGCGGAAACAGCGTCGTCCCCACCGAGTTGAAACCCTGCGCGAAGGTCAGCCGGCTCGATGCGGTCCTCGGCTTGCCCAGCAGCGAGATCAGCGGGTTGGCCACGACCTGCACGATCGTGATGCCGGCGCCGAGCACGAACAGCGCGAACAGGAACATGCCAAACATCGCGCTCTGCGACGCCGGGATGAACAGCAGGCAACCCGCCGTCATCGTCAGCAGCCCGATCGTGGCGGTGCGCATGTAGCCCAGCCGCTGGACGATCGCGGCGGCGGGCAGCGAGAACAGCGCGTAGGCGAGGAAGAACGCGGACTGGACCAGCATCGCGCTGGCGTGGCTCAACGTGAACAGCTCGCGCAGCTTGGGGATGATGATGTCGTTCAGGCTGGTGATGCCGCCGAAGACGAAGAACAGCGCGAATACGAAGACGCGCAGATCGGGCGCGTCGATCCCAGCGAGCTCCTGGGCAGGGCCGGCGGCATCGCGATCGGGACCTGGCACTTCTGCGAACACCGTCATTCCACCCACTCCAGCCCCATGTCGCGGTACACGTCGCGGTCCTCGTCCCAGCCGGGGCGCACCTTGACGTGCAGGTACAGGTGTACCGGCCGCTCCATCAGCGCCGAAAGCTGCGCGCGCGCGCGGGCGCCGATCTCGCGGATACGGCTGCCGCCCTTGCCCAGCACGATCGCGCGCTGCGTCGGCCGCTCGACCAGCACCTGCTGGTGGATCTCGACCGATCCGTCGGGGCGTTCCTTGTACGATTCGGTCTCGACCGCGCTCGCATGGGGCAGCTCGGCATGGAGCTGGAGGAACAGCTGCTCGCGGGTCACTTCCGCCGCGAGCGCGCGCTCGGTGGCGTCGGACACCTGGTCCTCGGGATAGTGCCACGGCCCGGCCGGCATCGTGGCGGCCAGCGCGCGTTTCAGCTCGGGCACGCCGTCGCCGGTCTCCGCCGACACGAAGAACGTCTCGGCGAAGGGCAGCAACGCGTTCAGCCGCTCGGCGTGGATCAGCAGCCTGGGCTTGTCGGCGACGTCCACCTTGTTGAGGACGAGGTACACGCGCTCGGGCCGGTCCGCGAGCTGCCCGACCAGCGTCGTCACCTTGGCTCCCGTGCCGGCCTTGCCGTCGACCACCAGCGCGACGACGTCCGCGCCTTCCGTCCCGCTCCAGGCGGCGGCGACCATCGCCCGGTCGAGGCGCCGCTGCGGGGCGAAGATGCCGGGCGTATCCACGAGCAGCAGCTGCGTCGCGCCCTCGATCGCCACGCCCAGCAGGCGCGCGCGCGTCGTCTGAGCCTTCGGGCTGACGATCGCGACCTTCTGGCCGACGAGCGCGTTGACCAGCGTCGACTTGCCCGCGTTGGGCGCGCCGACGAGGGTGACGAGGCCGCAATGCGTGGCGGGCGTCGCCGATGCGTCGATGCGTCCGGGATCGGGTTCCAGGGTCATCACATCCCATTATCTGTTCGCCCCGGGCTTGTCGAAGGGCATCCGGCCATCCACGATCCGGGGGCGGACGGAGGAAGGCGGACGGGACCGCGAAGCGGGAGCGACCCCGTCGTCCGGATCGCCTCATCCCTGCACTTGCGCCAGCAGCGCGGCGGCGGCGGCGATCTCGGCTTCCTGCTTGCTGCGGCCCTCGCCCGTCGCGGCGAAGGCGCGGCCGACGCTGACCTTGACGCGATAGCGCGGAGCATGGTCCGGCCCGGTCCGGGCGTCGATCACATAGACCGGGCTCGCGCGCTTCTGAGCGGCGGTCCATTCCAGCAGCGCCGACTTGGGGTGGCGCGGCGCCGGCCCGTCGGGGCCCCGGCCCCAGGCGGCGCGGACGA
>NZ_CAHJWW010000124.1 GCF_903643035.1 Sphingomonas bacterium
CGTCGGGCGCAGGAGCATGCCCCCGCCCGGCGGCGACGCGACGGGTCGGTACGGCCCGCTGCCGCCGGCGCGCGGCGCCATGATCGCGAGTTCGGGCTGGGCGAACAGCCGCAACAGATCTGGTCGGGGGCGCGACAGGCGGACCTCGATCACCTCGGGCGTCATCTCGACGATGTCGTCGATGGCGGTCAGGAACGGCCGCAGCGGATTGCGCGAGCCGCGCGCCAGCTGGTGGCGCAGGGCCGCGACGACCTGGCCCGCGGTCACGGGCCGTCCATCCGCCCACCGCGCGGCGCGCAGGCGGAAGATGTAGCTGGTGCCGTTGTCGATCACCGACCAGCGTTCGGCTATGCCGGGCTCGATCTGGCCGCCCCCGTCGAACCGCACCAGCCCTTGCGCCACCGCGCCGGCGATCACGCGGGACGCCTCGCCGGGGGGACGGCGCGCCGCATCCACCAGCACCGCCGGCCCGCCGATCGCCTGCACCACGACCGCGCCATCGTCGGGTCGCCGATCGCAGCCGGCGAGCAGGGTGCTCGGCACGAGCAGGGCGACCAGCGCCAGCACGGGTGCGGACGGCGGGACTCGAACCCGCACTGCCCAGGGCAAGGAGATTTTAAGTCTCCGGCGTCTACCGATTCCGCCACGTCCGCGCACGATGCCGCCCGCGAAAGCCGATGTGCCCGGGATCGTCAAGGCAGGACCCGCACGACACGACCGGGACCGTCTCCGGGCTCGTCAGGCACGGCGCGCCGTGCCGACCGGTCGAGGACGCTTCCCCGCGGCGGCGGACGAGGCGGAGCGGCTATTCGTCGAGGTTCAGCCGCAGGAGCATTTCCTTGCCCGGCTTGAAATAGGGAACGCGCTTGGCCGTCACCTCGACCGATTCGCCGGTGCGCGGGTTGCGCCCCGTCCGGGCGGTGCGGCTGCGCGTGGAAAAGGCCCCGAAACCCCTCAGCTCGACCCGTCCGTCGTCGGCCAGGCGCGCGGCGATCTCGTCGAAGAATATCGATACGATGCCGTCGATGTCACGATCGTCCAGACCGGGATTCTCCGCGCCCAGCTTGCGTACCAGTTCCGATCGAATCACCACGACGCTCCCGTTTTCTTGATCCAGGATGCTTTATCGGGCGTTACGTCCCCCGGATCAATCACCTGCCGGCGGTTCCGGAGCGGATCGCCGTCCCCCGGCGGGCTTGCGCCACGCCGGGGGATCGTCGGTCAGCGGTCGCCGCGCTGTTTCAGCGCCTCGCCCAGGATGTCGCCCAGCGACGCGCCTGAATCGGACGATCCGTACTGCGCCACCGCCTGCTTCTCCTCGGAGATCTGCATCGCCTTGACGGAGAAGGTGGGCTTCTTCGACCGGTCGAAGCCGGTCACCATCGCGTCGAGCTTCTGCCCGACCTGGAACCGCTCGGGCCGCTGCTCGTCGCGGTCGCGGCCAAGGTCGATGCGCTTGATGAAGCCGGTGACGCCGTCGTCGCCCTGCTGCACCTCGAGCCCCGCGTCGCGGACCTCCAGCACGGTGACGGTGACGACCTGGTTCTTGCCGACCGAACCGCCGGCCGCCGCTGCGCCGCCCGCCACCGGAGCGCCGCGCTCCAGCTGCTTCATGCCCAGGCTGATGCGCTCCTTCTCGGCGTCGATGTCGAGCACGACCGCCTGCACGGTCTCGCCCTTGCGATGCAGCGCCAGCGCATCCTCGCCCGCGACGCCCCAAGCGATGTCGGACATGTGGACCATGCCGTCGACGTCGTTGTCGAGACCGATGAACAGCCCGAACTCGGTAGCGTTCTTGACCTCGCCCTCGACGGTCGAGCCGATCGGATGGGCGGACGCGAACGCCTCCCACGGATTGGCCTGCGCCTGCTTGAGGCCGAGCGAGATGCGGCGCTTGTCCTCGTCGACCTCCAGCACCAGCACGTCGACCTCCTGGCTGGTGGACACGATCTTGCCGGGATGGACGTTCTTCTTGGTCCAGCTCATCTCGCTGACGTGGACCAGGCCCTCAATGCCGGCTTCCAGCTCGACGAACGCGCCGTATTCGGTGATGTTCGTCACCCGGCCGGTCAGCTTGGCGCCGATCGGATATTTGGCCGACGCGCCGTCCCACGGATCGCTCTCGAGCTGCTTCATGCCCAGGCTGATCCGCTGCGTGTCCTTGTTGATGCGGATGATCTGAACCTTGACGGTGTCGCCGATGTTCAGCGCCTCCGACGGATGCGCGACGCGCTTGTACGACAGGTCGGTGACGTGGAGCAGGCCGTCGATCCCGCCCAGGTCGACGAACGCGCCGTAATCGGTGATGTTCTTGACGACGCCCTCGATGATCTGGCCCTCGGCCAAGCTCTGGATCAGGCCCGAACGCTGCTCGGCGCGGGTCTCTTCCAGGATGGCGCGGCGCGACACGACGATGTTGCCGCGCTTCCGGTCCATCTTCAGGATCTGGAACGGCTGCGGGATGTCCATCAGCGGGGTCACGTCGCGGACCGGCCGCACGTCGACCTGGCTGCCGGGCAGGAACGCCACGGCGCCCGACAGGTCGACGGTGAAGCCGCCCTTGACCCGGCCGAAGATCACGCCCTCGACGCGCGCGGTCTTGGCGAAATCGCCCTCCAGCTTGTCCCAGGCGGCCTCGCGGCGGGCGCGGTCGCGCGACAGCATTGCCTCGCCGTGCATGTTCTCGACCCGGTCGACATAGACCTCGACCTCGTCGCCGATCTTCAGCTCGGCCTTCTGGCCCGGGGCGGCGAACTCGCGCAGCGGCACGCGGCCCTCGGATTTCAGGCCGACGTCGATGACGGCCATGTCGTTCTCGATGCCGGTGACGGTGCCGTGCACCACGCGACCCTCGAAACTGTCGGCGCCACCGAACATGTCGTCGAGCATCGCGGCGAAATCGTCGCGGGTGGGAAGGGCCTGTGTAGCCATGGGTCTGGAGCGTTCCTCGTCGTCGTTGCCGGCCGGCCGGTTGGTTCCGGCGGTCTTCTAGCCATGCCGCGCCGGCCCCGTGCCGATGCGACGCCCGGAGCGCGGGGACTGGCGGAGGAGCGTCGACGGCGTTCCGCGACGGGAACGTGAAAACGGCGCGTGAGAACGATGCCTCCGCGCCTTCCCCCGCGAGCACCTGCCCGCTGGACGCGAAAGCACTACACGGCCGGAGGCATCAAGGCAATCGCCTGTCAGCGCCTGGCGGACAGCCGCGCCTCGACGAGGTCCAGCGCCTTGCGCACCGCCGCCTCGATCGACAGGAAGCTGGTGTCGAGCAGCACCGCGTCGGCGGCCATGGCCAGCGGCGCGGCCGCGCGGGCGCTGTCGCGCTGGTCGCGGGCGCGGATGTCGGCGAGCACCCGGTCGAAGCTGATCGGGTCGAAGCCGTTCGGGTCGAAGCCGGTCGGGCCGGGGCCTGTCGGACCGCCGCGGCCCTTCAGCTCGGCATGGCGGCGCTGGGCGCGGATGCGCGGCGTCGCGGACACGAACAGCTTGGCGTCCGCTTCGGGCGCGATCACCGTGCCGATGTCGCGCCCGTCGAGCACCGCGCCGCCCGGCTGCCCGGCGAAGCGCCGCTGCCGCTGGAACAGCGCCGCGCGCACCAGCGGATGCGCGGACACGATCGAGGCGGTCCGTCCCGTGGCGTCCTCGCGCAGCGCCGGATCGGCGAGCACCGCCTCGTCGAACCCGCAGGCGGCGACCGCGTCCGCCTCCACCGCCGGGTCGAGCTCCATCCGCGCGACGCAGAGCGCGACCGCCCGGTACAACAGCCCGGTGTCGAGGTGCGGCACGCCGTAATGGCGCGCGATGGCGCGCGCGAGCGTGCCCTTGCCCGAGGCGGCGGGGCCGTCGACGGCGACGATCATGCGACTGGCTCCGCCACCCGCCGGTCCGCGTCGGCCAGACGATCGAGCGTGGCGAGGAAGTCCGGGTAGCTCGTCGCGACCGGCGACACGTCGTCCAGCGTCACCGGCGCGGAGCAGTGGAGGGCGGCGACCGCCATCGCCATCGCGATCCGGTGGTCGAGCCGCGTCTCGACGGTCGCGCCGCCCGGAAGGGGCCTGCCGCCGCTGCCGTGGATGACGAGACCGTCGGACAGTTCCTCGACCCGCGCGCCGATGGCGGTCAGCGCGGCCGCCATCGTCGCGATGCGATCGCACTCCTTCACCCGCAGCTCCTCCAGCCCGCGGAAAACGCTGCGCCCGTGCGCGAAGGCGGCGGCGACGAACAGGACCGGGAACTCGTCGATCATCGACGGCGCAAGCTCCGGCGGCGGCTCGATCGCGGCGAGATCCCCGTGGCGCACCGCGACCTCCGCGATCGGCTCGCCGCCGACGGTGCCCCCGTCGTGGAGGACCATGTCGGCGCCCATGAGGGCGAGCGCGCGGAAGATGCCGGCCCGCGTCGGATTGACGCCGACGTTCCCGATCACGAGCCGCGATCCCGGCGAGACGATCGCCGCCACGGTCCAGAACGCCGCCGACGAGGGATCGCCCGGCACGACGATGTGGCACGGCGCAAGCTCTGCCTCCCCGGTCAGCGAGATGACCCGGCCGGCCGGCGTTTGCTCCACCGTCAGTCCGGCGCCGAAGCCCGCGAGCATCCGCTCCGTATGGTCCCGGGTCGCGATCGGCTCCACGACCCGCGTGATGCCCGGCGCGTTGAGCCCGGCGAGCAGCACCGCCGACTTCACCTGCGCGGAGGCGACGGGCAGCGCATACTCGATCGGCACCGCGGGACACAGGCCGCGTACGGTGAGCGGCAGCGTGCCGCCGGGGCTGGCGACGATGTCCGCGCCCATCCGTGACAGGGGCTCGATCACCCGCGCCATCGGCCGGCGCGACAGCGAGGCGTCGCCCACCAGCGTCGCCTGTATCGGATGCGAGGCGATCAGGCCCATCAGCAGCCGGGTCGAGGTGCCCGAATTGCCCATGTCCAGCGCCTGTCCGGGCTGCAACAGCCCGCCGACGCCCACGCCGCCGATGCGCCACTCGACCGGCCCTTCCCCGGACGGCACCCGCTCGATCGTGGCGCCCATCGCGCGCAGCGCGGCGGCGGTGGCGAGTACGTCCTCGCCCTCCAGCAGGCCCGTGACCCGGCTCTCGCCCACCGCGAGCGCGGCGAACATCAGCGCGCGATGGCTGATCGACTTGTCGCCGGGCACACGCACCGTCCCGAACAGGGGACCGCGCGCGGCGATCGTCATCCGCCGTGGCGTGGAGGGCTGTCGGGTGGAGTGCGCCATCGGGGCGGCGCTTTGACAGTCGCCTTGCACCGTGGCAAGGCGCGCCCAATCTTCGGGTCGCCGGTGCATTGCCGCCGCGATCCCACATCCCATCCGACGAAAAGGCATCGCGGCATGATAAAGGCCGAATGGGGCACCAAGCGCATGTGCCCGAAATGCGCGACGCGCTTCTACGATCTGGAGAAGGACGACCCCGTCACCTGCATCAACTGCGGCTATGCGTGGGCGCCCGAGCCGATCCTGAAGTCGAAGCAGCCGATGCCCTTCGAGGCGGCCAAGACCGCCAAGGCGGAGACCAGCGAGGATCTGGCTGGCCCCGACGAGGAACTGGAGGCGCCCGAGGACGAGGAGCCGAGCGCGGACGACGAGGTCGATCTGGGCGGTGACGAGGACCTGGGCGTCGATACCGGCGAGAAGGACGACGACCACTGATCCGTCCGGAGGGTCGCGGAAGGGCGACTCGCAAGGTCGGTACGGCGAAACAGCCGTCGGCGGGCTTTCGATACGCCCGCGACCGCTTGCCAAGCCCGGCGGGCCGGGTTAGGGGCGCGCCTTCCCGGACGGAATATTGGGGCCGTAGCTCAGCTGGGAGAGCGTCGCGATGGCATTGCGAAGGTCTGGGGTTCGATCCCCCACGGCTCCACCATTCCTCTTTTCCGCATGATCGGTCGTCGGCTGGAATAGCGCCGGGCAGGATAGCTCCAGACTGAACGGTCCGGCCTGATCCCGCCAATGGCCGCGAGGCGAAGCCGGCAGCGATCGATCATGCCGGTCCACCATCCCCCTCGTCGACCCGGCAGCTTGGGGCGAGGATAATGGTGTTCGTCGGCGACCATCGTTCATCCGATCGCCCTGCGCTATTGCAAGTCGTTATCAATCGTGGCAGCTTGGCAGCCATGGACAAGACGACGCCGCGCCGACCTGCGCTGATCCTGCTGGCCACCGGCCTTGCCGCCGCCACTCCCGTCCTGGCGCAGGAGCGGCCGGCGGTCGGCGATCCCGGCGCCGAGCCCGGGACGCTGCGTACCGTGACGGGCGAGAACGGCGAGGTCATCGTGACCGCGCCGCAGTATGTGCCGCTCGGCAGCGTCACCGCCACCAAGAGCGACATTCCGCTGATCGAGACGCCGCAGTCGGTATCGGTCATCACCCGCGACCAGATCGACCTGCTCGACTTCGTCGATGCGCAGCAGGCGGTGCGCTATGCCGCGGGCGTCTATGGCGAGAACTACGGTCCCGATGCGCGCTACGACTTCTTCACGGTGCGCGGCTTCACCCCCAAGCAATATATCGACGGGCTCGCCGCGCCGGTCACGACCACCATCTCGTCGGTGGGCGTCGACCTGTACGGCTTCGAGTCGCTCGACCTGCTGAAGGGTCCGTCGTCGACGCTGTACGGCAACGTGCCGCCGGGCGGCGTCTACAACGAGACGAGCCGCCGCGCCTCTCCCGCCTTTGGCGGAGAGATACGCGCGCAGGGGGGAACCGACGATTTCAAGGAGGTCGCCGGAACCGTCACCGGCCCCGTCGCCGACGGGCTCAGCGTGCGCTTCACCGGCCTGTTCCGCGACCGCGACCTCGTCGCCGACCACACGAACGCCAGGCGGGTCTATGTCGCGCCGACCGCGACGTGGCGGATTGATCCGCGCACCACGCTGACCGGCCTCGTCTATTACCAGTATGACAGGAACACGGGCGGCAACGGCGGCTTCCTGCCCGCCGCGGGCACGCTGCTCGCCAACCCGAACGGTAGGATCGGCCAGCGCACCAACCTCGACGATCCGCGCGACGTCTTCGAGCGGCGCCAGTCCGCCGAGGGCTATGAGCTGATCCACGACTTCTCCGACGCGCTGTCGTTCCGCTCCAACGCCAAGTGGAGCCGGTATCGCGAGCGGACGCCGATCGGCATCTATGCCACCGGCCTCACCAACACGACCGACGCCACGCTGCCGACCTATTACCGCACCGTGTCGCAGGCGAACTTCAGCTATGCCGAGGACGTGACGAGCTTTGCGACCGACAACCGCCTGTCGGCCAGCGTGGCCACCGGGCCGCTGCACCACAAGCTGCTGGCGGGCGTCGACTATCGCCGGGTCGACAACGTCGCCGCCTATGGCTTTGCCGGCGCGAACACGATCGACGCGTTCAACCCGGTATACGCCACGCCGGGAACCTCGCTGCTGCCGGGCTATCCCACCCGCTACAACGATCAGGTGCTGAAACAGACCGGCGTCTATGGGCAGGAGCAGGCGCGGCTCGGCCAGTTGTTCGTGACGCTCGGCGGGCGGTACGACCGGGTGCGCAGCGCCTATCTGACGCCGTTCGTCGCGGTCGGCACGCCGGGCGCTCGGACGAAGGCGGACCAGGAGCGGTTCACCTGGCGCGCGGGCGCCGACTACGTCACCGCGAGCGGCATCGCGCCCTATCTCAGCTATGCGACCTCGTTCGAGCCGGTGCTGGGCACCGACTCCGTCACCGGCGGTGCGTTCCGGCCGACGACGGGCCGCCAGTGGGAAGGCGGGGTGAAGTACGACGCGCGCGGGCTGCCGTCGGACGTGAAGCTGTTCGCGACCGCCGCCGCGTTCGACCTGCACCAGGACAATGTCGTCACGACCGGCGCCAACGGCGCGCTGCCGGTGTTCGGCACCCAGTCGGGCCGGGTCGAGGTCTATGGCGGCGAGGTGGAACTCATCGCGCGCATCCGCGACCGGCTGTCGATCAACGGATCGTACAGCTACAACCATTCCGAGATCCAGGCGAGCGGCATCGCCGCCGAGATCGGCCGCCCGCTGCCGACCACGCCCAAGCACAAGGCATCGGTGTTCGTGGACTACGACCTCCAGCGCGGGCCGCTGCGCGGCCTCGGGATCGGCGGCGGCGTGCGCCATACCAGCGGCAGCGCGGGATCGCTGCCCGGCGCGTTCAACCCCGTCGTGCTCTATGGACAGGCGGCGACGTTGTTCGACGTGATCGTGTCGTACGACATGCCGGGCTGGCGCATCGCGCTGAACGGGTCGAACATCGCCGACCGCCGCTATGTCGCGCGCTGTTCGGGCATCAACGCCTGTTTCTACGGTGCGCCGCGCCAGCTGCTCGGCACGGTCACGCGCAGGTTCTGACCGGGGTGGAGGGGAGCGGGACTTGACGCGCCGGACGATCACGATCTGGCTGCTCGTCCACAAATGGTCGGCGCTTGTCTGCACGGCGTTCCTGCTGATGCTGTGCGCCACCGGCCTGCCGCTGATCTTCCATGCCGAGATCGACGGCTGGCTCGACCCGGCCGCGCCGCTGGCGCGCGTGCCGGCGGGAACGCGCGCGCCGGACCTGGACG
>NZ_CAHJWW010000125.1 GCF_903643035.1 Sphingomonas bacterium
CCGCGCCCAAGCAGAAGGTCAAGGTCGATTTCGAGATCGGCGACACCGTCAAGGTGCTCGACGGCCCGTTCGCGAGCTTCAACGGCACGGTCGAGGGCCTGGACTTCGACCGCAGCCGCGTGAAGGTGTCGGTAAGCATCTTCGGCCGCGCCACGCCGGTGGAGCTGGAGTTCGAGCAGGTCGAGCGCAGCAAGTAAGCCGAAGGCTTACAGCGACCGGCGCGAGACCGGCCGGCGGGCGCCCGAGCCGTGAAGCGGCGAGGACGACCCGTCCGACGTCACGGGATTTACTCCCGTGACCCTACTTCTTCTTGCTGCCTACCTTCTGAGACAAGGCGGAACCGGCAGCTGTTTTCGAGTTCTTGCCGGTGCGGCCGTCCTGCAGCACCTTCGACGCGGCGTGAGCGGCTTTCGGGCCGGTCTTCTTGTCTGCCATCGAACCCTCCTGTTGGAACAGGCGCAGAACGGAAGCGCCCTCTTTTTGTTCCGAACCTCCACTCTCCCCGCTTTACTCCCGCCGTCACGCCGCTAGCGTCCGCCGCATCCAGCGACGGAGCGCCCTTTGACCAACCGGCTCTATTACGGCGACAACCTGGACGTGCTGCGCGAGCACGTCGGCTCGGCGAGCGTCGACCTCGTCTATCTCGACCCGCCGTTCAACTCGAACGCCAACTACAACATCCTGTTCAAGTCGCCCGCCGGCGCGTCGTCGGACGCGCAGATCGAGGCGTTCGAGGATACGTGGCATTGGAACGACAAGGCGGAGGATGCCTTCGATCAGGTCGCGCGCAGCGGCAACACCAAGGCGTTCGACCTGCTGAACGCGATGCGCGGCTTCCTGGGCGAGAACGACATGATGGCGTATCTGGCCATGATGGCGATCCGCCTGATCGAGCTTCACCGCGTGCTGAAGCCGACGGGCAGCCTGTACCTGCACTGCGACCCGACCGCGAGCCACTATCTCAAGCTGCTGCTGGATGGGGTATTCGGGGCGGATAATTATCGGTCTGAGATCACTTGGTTGAGGTCGCGCAATCCGAAAGGCTCTCAACACGAGAATAGTCAGTGGGGGAGCGCTACGGATACGATCTTCTTCTACGCTAAATCCCGAGCCACGAAGTTAAATATCAACGCCGCTAAGCGGCCGACCGAGGAGCGCGAACTCGTAAAGCGCTACCCTCACGTCGATACTTACGGCCGTTGGGCTGACGGCCCCATACTCCGTTCAGGCAGCATGGGTCCACGCCCGACGCTTGTATATGAGTACCATGGCTTCACTCCCGGTCCAGCAGGCTGGCGCTGTACAATCGACAAATTGCAGGAAATCGATGCCGCGGGGGATCTGTACTGGACTGCAAGTGGTGGCCCACGTCGTAAGGTGCGCCCTGATGACAACGAACTCGACCCCTTAAGCTCATGCTGGACTGACATCCCGCCTATCAACTCGCAAGCTCAAGAACGCCTCGGCTACCCCACCCAGAAGCCCCTCGCCCTCCTCGAACGCATCATCGCCGCCTCGTCCAACCCCGGCGACATCGTCCTCGACCCGTTCTGCGGCTGCGGCACCGCGGTCCACGCCGCGCAGAAGCTCGGGCGGCAGTGGATCGGCATCGACGTCACCCACCTCGCGATCAGCCTGATCGAGAAGCGGATGCGCGCTGCCTTTCCGGCCGCTAGCTTCACCGTCGAGGGCACGCCCAAGGACCTCGCCGGCGCGGAGGACCTCGCCGCGCGCGACAAATACCAGTTCCAGTGGTGGGCGGTGTCGATGGTCGACGCAATGCCGTTCGGCGGCAGGAAGAAAGGCGCGGACGGCGGGATCGACGGCATCATCTATTTCAAGCCGGACGGGAAGAAGACGGAAAAGGCGATCGTCAGCGTGAAGGGCGGCGACAATGTCGGCGTGCAGATGATCCGCGACCTCCACTCCGCGATGGAGCGCGAGAAGGCGCCGATCGGCGTGTTCATCACCAAGGCGATGCCGACGACGGCGATGCTGAAGGAGGCCGCGGCGGTGGGCCGCTTCCACTCGGAGGCGACGGGCAAGAGCTATCCCCGCCTCCAGATCCTCACTCTCGCCGAACTGATGGTGCAGGGCAAGAAACCCGACATCCCGTACGTCGACCCCGGCGCCGCGTTCAGGAAGGCCGGGCGCGAGGACACTGCCAAGCAGGGTAGCTTGTTGTAGCCACGCCCGGTCGGGCGGAACCGGTCGCCACTCGCGCCCTCTCCGACATTGCAAGACCGAGGCTCATCCGCTATGGCGCGCACCTTCCACATCGATGGAAAGCCTTTCGCGGGAGGGCGCAGTCCGCGCCCGCCATCACCGCTAAACTTGGAACAGAGTGACTCATGGCGAAGAAGATCACCGGCTACATCAAGCTACAGGTGCCCGCGGGCGAGGCGAAGCCCGCGCCGCCGATCGGCCCCGCGCTTGGCCAGCGCGGCGTCAACATCATGGAGTTCTGCAAGAGCTTCAACGCGCAGACGAGCGCCGGCGACACGGCCAAGGGCACGCCGCTGCCGACCGTCATCACCGTCTATGCCGACCGGTCGTTCTCGTTCGAGACCAAGACGCCGCCGGCCAGCTACCTCATCAAGCAGGCGGCCGGGCTGAAGTCGGGTTCCAAGGAGCCGGGCAAGGTGTCGGCGGGGAACATCAAGCGGTCGCAGCTGTCGGAGATCGCTCAGGCCAAGATGAAGGACCTGAACGCCAACGACATCGAGGCGGCGACGAAGATCATCGAAGGCTCCGCGCGCGCGATGGGCCTGCAGGTTGTGGAGGGCTGAACGATGGCGAAGCTGAGCAAGAAGCAGAAGGCGAACGCGATCAACCCCGAGCAGCTGCACAGGGTCGACGAGGCGATCGCGCTGGCCAAGGCGAACGCGTCGAGCAAGTTCGACGAGACGATCGAGGTCGCGCTGAACCTGGGCGTCGATCCGCGCCACGCCGACCAGATGGTGCGCGGCGTCGTCAACCTGCCCAAGGGCACGGGCAAGACGGTGCGCGTGGGCGTGTTCGCGCGCGGGGCCAAGGCGGACGAGGCGCGCGCGGCGGGCGCGGACGTGGTCGGGGCCGAGGACCTGATGCAGACGATCCAGGACGGCACGATCGAGTTCGACCGCTGCATCGCGACGCCCGACATGATGGGCATCGTCGGCCGGCTGGGCAAGGTGCTCGGCCCCAAGGGCCTGATGCCCAACCCCAAGCTCGGCACCGTCACGATGAACGTGACCCAGGCCGTGACCGACGCCAAGAGCGGCCAGGTCGAGTATCGCGTCGAGAAGGCGGGGATCATCCACTCCGGCATCGGCAAGGCGAGCTTCCCGGCCGAGGACCTGCGCGCGAACTTCGACGCGCTGCTCGACGCGGTCGTCCGCGCCAAGCCGTCGGGCGCGAAGGGCCGGTATCTGAGGAAGGTCGCGCTGTCCTCGACGATGGGGCCGGGGATCAAGGTCGACACCAGCGAGATGGCGGGCGCCTGACGCCTGATGCCGGGGCCTGACGCCGGGCGGCGGAGGGTCCCGGCCCTTCGCCGCCCCGTTGCCCCCGATAGCCCGAGGCGCGGCGGCTATACCGCCTTGCGTCCGAACCCGCCGGTCGCGAGGCGGCGCCCGACCAGCGGGTTCGCCTCGCGTTCCAGCAACGCCAGCGTGTCGCGGAACAGCGGGCGCAGCTTCACGACATGCTCCACCGCGAGTTCGGGCGTGTCCTGCCGCTCGACGCAGTCGCGCGCGAACACCTCGATCGTCTCGGCGAGGTCGGCGAGCGGTTCGGCGCCGAACTGGCGCGCCTCGCCCTTCAGCGTATGCGCCGGGATGACGATCGCGACGGGATCGCCCGCGCGCACCGCCGCCTCGATCGCCGCGACCGACTTCACGCCGTCCTCGCGGAAATAGCCCAGGATCCGCACGAAGCCGGAACCAAGCTCCGCCCGGCACCGGCCAAAGGCCGCCCAGTCGACCAGCATCTCGTCGCTCACCGCCACCCAATTCCTCCCGAGCCCGGGCGCGAATGCCGTTCGAAGGCTTCCGCTCCGGCCTAGGCCCGCGCGCGTAAACGGATCGTTACGCAGGCGCCCGCGATCGCACCCGTTTCGGGTCCGAACGGAGCCAGCCGGGTTCGATCCCGCCCGGATCAATGGCCCCACCCGGATCAATGGCCCTTATCGAACGGGTTCTTGGGCGCGCGCAGCGTCAGCCGCACCGGCACGGCGCCAAAGCCCAGGTCGCGGCGCAGCCCGTTGACCAGATACCGCTGGTAGCTGGTCGGCAGCTCGTCCACCCGCGTCCCGAACAGGACGAAGCCGGGCGGGCGCGTCTTGGCCTGCGTCATGTAGCGCAGCTTGATCCGCTTGCCGCCGGGCGCGGGCGGCGGGTTCGCCTCGATCGCGCGTTCGAACCACCGGTTGAGCTCGCCCGTGCCGACCCGCTTCGACCACGCCTCGCGCGTCTCGAAGGCGGCGGCGATCAGCTGGTCGATGCCCTTGCCGGTCGCGCCCGACACGGTCAGCAGCGGCACCCCCTTCACCTGCGCCAGCCCCTCGTCCAGCGCCTTCTTCACGCCGTTGAACAGCGACGAGGCGTCCTGCGCCACGTCCCATTTGTTCAGCGCGATCACCAGCGCGCGGCCCTCCTCCAGCACGCGGTCCGCGATCCGCAGGTCCTGCGACTCCAGCCCCAGCGTCGCGTCGAGCAGCAGCACCACCACCTCGGCGAAGTCGACCGCGTGGAGCGCGTCGGCGACCGACAGCTTCTCCAGCTTGTCCTGCACCTTGGCGCGCTTGCGCATTCCCGCCGTGTCGATCAGGCGCACGGGGCGCGTCTCGCCCGAGCCGGGATCGCGCCAGTCCCAGTCGACCGCGATCGCGTCGCGGGTGATGCCGGCTTCCGGCCCGGTTATCATCCGGTCCTCGCCCAGCATCCTGTTGACCAGCGTCGACTTGCCCGCGTTGGGCCGGCCGACGATCGCGAGCTTCAGCGTGGGGTCGAGCGCGTCGTCCTCGTCGGGCACGCGCTCCAGCCCCTCGATCAGCGGCAGCAGCGCCTCGAACAGGTCGACGATCCCCTCGCCATGCTCGGCCGACAGCGGCACCGCGTCGCCGAACCCCAGCGCCAGCGCCTCCAGCAGCCCCTGCTCGCCCGCGCGCCCCTCCGCCTTGTTGGCGACGAGGATGACGGAGGTGGTGGAGGCGCGCAGCCAGCGGGCGATCTCCTCGTCCAGCGGCACCAGCCCGGCGCGCGCGTCGATCATGAACAGCGCGACGTCCGCCTGCGCCACCGCGGTCTCGGTCTGGTGCCGCATCCGGCCGGGCAGCGAGGCGGCGTCCTGGTCCTCGTAGCCGGCGGTGTCGATGACCCGGAAGTCGAGCCCGACGAGATGCGCGTCGCCCTCGCGCCGGTCGCGGGTCACGCCCGGCCGGTCGTCGACCAGCGCCAGCTTCTTGCCGACCAGGCGGTTGAACAGCGTCGACTTGCCCACGTTGGGCCGTCCGACGATCGCGACGAGGGGAAGAGGCATGGCCGCGCGATACAGCAGGCGAGCACCGGAACCAACCGCCGTGCCTCCCCCGGAGGGGGGCGGGGCGCGGGCGACCGGTCCGTGTGCGGAAGGCTACCCCTCCACCAGCTGCGCTGGTCCCCCTCCCCCTCCCGGGGGAGGATCAAGGGGCGTGGACCGTCGTTCCCCTTTCGGAAGGGGATGAGCGGGGAGGCGACCGTCGTTCCTCCTCCGGAGGGGGAGGTGGCCGGCGGAGCCGGACGGAGGGGTAGCGGGCCGCGGGCGATCGGTGCGTGTGCGGAAGGCTACCCCTCCACCAGCTGCGCTGGTCCTCCTCCCCCTCCGGGGGAGGATCAAGGGGCCGCGCCCGGCGGTTCAGCGGTACGCGCTGATCCGGCCGCGCTGGTCGATGAGGTAGAGGGTGGCGTTCGCGACCACCGGGGGGAGCGTATAGGGGGTCGTGCCCTTTTCCAGCGTCACGACCGCGCCGTCGGCGGGCGAGCGATAGGCGATCTGGCCGAGCGAGTTGGTCAGGATCAGCCGCCCGCCCGCCAGCACGGGGCCGAACCAGGTGACGGCGTCCTTGCGCGCCTTTTCCTTGCGGTAGTGCTGGAGCTGGGCGATCCACCTGACCTTACCGGTGGCGCGCGCGACGCAGACCAGCCGCGCGTCGTCCGTCACGATGAACAGCCACTCGCCCGCGATCCAGGGCGTCGATATGCCCGCGAAGTTCTGTTCCCAAACCCGCTGGCCGGTGGAGATGTCGACCGCGACCATGCGTCCGCCCTGGCCGACCGCGTACACGCGCCCGTCCTCGATCACCGGATCGGCGTCGACGTCGGCGATGCTCGACACCGACGTCGTGGCGGACGTGCGCGACAGCGCGTCCTGCCACAGCGTCCGGCCGTTCTCGTAGCGGTACGCGTTGAGCTCGCCCGACGAGAAGCCCGCGACGACCGTCCCCTGGCTGGAGGCGGGCGCGGCGACGCCGAACACGCCCTGCGACTCGATGCTGGCGGTCTGCGTCCAGGCGACGGTGCCGTCCGCCTCGCTCAGCGCGAACAGCTGGTTGTCCTGGCTGAGGATATAGACGTTGCCGTTGGCGAGCGTCGGCGATCCGCGCAGCGGGCCGCCCGGCTTGACGCGCCACAGCTGCTTGCCGTCCGCCGCCGCCAGCGCGACCACGTCGCCGAGCCCGTCGGTGGCATAGACGCGCCCGTCCTCCACGCTGACGCCGCCGCCGAACCGTGCCGCCCGGTTCTTCTTGCCCGACGCCAGCGGCACCTGCCACAGGGCGGCGCCCGAGTTCGCGTCGATCGCGTGGACCACCGCGTCGACGTCGATCGCGAACAGCTTGCCGCCGTCGATGACGGGCGCGGCGCCCAGCCGGGCGCGATCGGTGCCGCCGGTGATCGACGACGTCCATATCCTGCGCGGGCTGGCGGCGAGCGCGAGCTGGCCGTTGGACTTGTCCGCGCTGCCGCCGGCCTGCGCCCAGCCAGGGTTGAGCTCCGCGGGCGGCAGCGAGACCGCCACGGCGGCGAGCGACTTGTCGACCTCCGCCGCGTTCTCGCTCACCAGGATCGGCACGCGCTCGCCGATCGTCGGCGTCTTGTGCCCGCCGCCCTTGAAGATCCCGCACCCCGCAAGGCCCATCCCCAGCATGCCCGCCAGCATCAGCCGGGCAGCGATCGTCTTCGTCATGTCGCGGGCTTGTCCTGTCCTTGCGGGGCGGCCGCCGCCCCCCGTCCCTGCGGCGCAACCGCCGCGTCGTTCAATTGCGGCGCAACCGCCGCGCCTCCCGGCTGCGGGGCGGCATCCGCCCCGAGCGCACTCGCCATCTGGGCCGCGCGCTGGCGCAGCGTCGCGGGCGCGCCGTCGTCGCCCGCGATCTGCCCGAACAGCGCGGCGGCGAGGTCGCGCTTGTTCATCCGGACATAGGACAGCGCGACGAGCTCGCCCGCGCTGCCGAACCAGGGACTGCCCTTCATCGCCAGCGAGCGCAGCCGGCTCACGACCGCGTCGGGCTTCAGCGTGTCGAACTCCGCCGACGTCCGGCGCACCAGCGCGAGGTCGCGCAGCGGGGCCGCCACGCCGTCGTCGTCGGCGATCGAGGCGAACAGCCTGGCCGCGGCGGCGTTGTCGCGGCGGCTAAGCGCGATGTCGGCCTCCGTCATCCGCGCCAGCGCGCGATAGCCCGGCCCCGCATCGCGCGCGATCGGCGTCAGCGCCGCGCCGGCGGCCTTCGCATCGCCGGCGCCGAGCCTGTCGAACGCCGCCTGCAACCGCTCGCCCTCCACGCCGCGCCGCGCCTCGCGATGCCCGCGCCACCACAGGCCGAGCCCGATCGCGAGCAGCAGCGCGAGGACGCCGGCGACGATCGCCACGCCATGACGCGACCAGATGTCGGCCATCCGCTCGCGGCGCACCTCCTCGTCCACCTCGCGGTAGAAGGCTCGGTTGCTGGTGTCGGACGTGACGGGCTTCACAGCCAAGATGGGACTCCGGACGGGGGAAAGGGGCGATCCATAGCGTCCGCTCCCGCGAAACGAAAGGGTCGGACCGGTCGCGCGCCCGGCGCGGGGATCGCGCGGGCGGCGGCGGCGTCCCCCCGGCACTGGCCGGCGCCTGCGCGAGGGAGGTTCAGGGTCTGGCGGCGTAGACCTGGTCCGGGCCGGGAAAGGCGCGCGACCGGACCTCGTCCGCATAGCGCGCGGCGGCGGCGTCGATCCGCGCGGCCAGGTCGTCGTACCGCTTCACGAAGCGGGGCGTCCGCTCGAACAGCCCCAGCATGTCCTCGGCGACCAGCACCTGCCCGTCGCACCGGACGGACGCGCCGATGCCGATCGTCGGGCACCCGACCGCGCGGGTGACGGCGATCGCGACGTCCTCCACCACGCCCTCCACCAGCACGGCAAAGGCGCCCGCGTCCGCGACGGCGCCCGCGTCGGCGACGATCCGCGCGGCCTCCGCCTCGTTGCGCCCGCGCGCGCCATAACCGCCCAGCACGTTCACCGCCTGCGGCGTCAGCCCGACATGCGCCATGACGGGGAT
>NZ_CAHJWW010000126.1 GCF_903643035.1 Sphingomonas bacterium
CGTGGTGCAGGACGCGGCCCGCCACCGCGTCGCGCTGCTGGTGCCGCTGACCGGGCGCAACGCGGCGCTGGGCCAGAGCCTCGCCAACGCCACGCAGCTGGCGCTGCTCGACACGGGCAACGACAAGGTGCGGATCACCACCTACGACACGGCGGCGGGCGCGGCGGCGGCGACCGATCGCGCGCTGGCCGACGGCGCGCAGCTGATCGTGGGTCCGCTGCTGGCGGAGGACGTGCGCGCGGCGGTGCCGGCGGCGCGGGCGGCGCATGTCCCGGTCGTCAGCTTCTCGAACGACGTGTCGGTGGCGGGGCCGGGCTCCTATGTGCTGGGCTACGCGCCGGCGCAGTCGGTGGAGCGCGTGGTAGGCTTCGCGCGCGCGCACGGCGTCGCGAACTTCGGCGCGCTGGTGCCCAACGCGCTCTATGGCCAGCGCACCTCGACCGCGTTCCTGCGCGCGGTGGAGGCGGACGGCGGCAAGGTCATCGCGCTCCAGACGTTCGACCGCGCGACCGGCGGGATCGCGGCGGCGTCCGCGGTGCTGGCGCGGAAGGGTCCGTACGACGGCGTGCTGGTGGCGGACAGCGGGGCCAATGCCGCGCTGGCGCAGCCGCTGCTGAAGCGGGGGAGCGACTCGCTGCACCTGCTGGGCACCGAACTGTGGAACTCGGAAGCCACGCTGGCCAGCCGCCCGGCGCTGAACGGCGCCTGGTTCGCCAGCGTCTCGGACACGCTGTACCGCCAGTATCGCACCAAGTACCGCGCCCGCTTCGGCGCGGACCCGTACCGCCTGTCGAGCCTGGGCTATGACGCGGTGCTGCTGGTGGTGCGGATCGCGCGCGACTGGCCGGTGGGGGCAGGCTTTCCGGAGGCCCGCCTGCGCGACCGCGGCGGCTTTTCCGGCATCGACGGCGCCTTCCGCTTCGGCCGCGACGGCGTGGCCGAACGCGCGCTGGAGGTCCATGAGGTGAGAGGGGGCGCGGTGACGGTGGTCAGCCCCGCGCCGCTGGGCTTCGAGGATCGGTAGGAGGAGGCGACCGGGCCACGTCGACCCCCGGCCCGGCCCACGTCCGCCGCCGCGTCAACCCGCCACCACCTCCGGCAGGATCGCGTCCAGCAGCAGCATCCCCGCCTCGCGCACGCGCAGCCGGTCGCCGTCGCGGGCCACGAGGCCCAGCACGGCCAGCTGCTCCACCGCCTGGGCGTCGATCGGCGCCGGCCCCCCGCCCAGCGCGGCGATGCGGGCGAGGTCGACGCCTTCGCGCAGGCGCAGCCCCATCAGCAGTGCCTCGACCGCGCGGGTATGCGGGGCGAGCGGCTCCTCCGCCTCGATGCCGTGGCCGTTGCGGTCGACCGCCGCCAGCCAGTTCTCCGGCTTCTTCCGGCGCACGGTCGCGAGGCCATCGCGCCGCCCGTGCGCGCCCGGCCCCACGCCGGCATAATCGCCGTAGCGCCAGTAGGTCAGGTTGTGGCGGCTCTCCGCACCCGGTCGCGCGTGGTTGCTGATCTCGTACGCCGGCAGGCCCGCCGCCCGCGTCATCGCGCGGGTCGCCTCGAACAGGTCCGCCGCCGCGTCGCCGTCGGGCAGAACCAGCCGGCCCGCCGCCGCCTCCGTCGCGAAGCGCGTGCCGGGCTCCACCGTCAGCTGGTAGAGCGACAGATGCCCGGTCCCGAACGCCAGCGCGCGGGCGAGCTCCGCTTCCCACGCCGCCAGCGACTGACCGGGACGCGCGGTGATGAGGTCGAACGACACGCGCGGGAACGCGCCCTGCGCGACGGCCAGCGCACCCAGCCCCTCCGCCACGTCATGCGCCCTGCCCAGAAAGCGGAGCGCCGCGTCGTCGAGTGCCTGCAACCCCAGGCTCACCCGGTTGACGCCGGCGCGCGCGAGGTCCGCGAACCGCGCCGCCTCTACCGACGATGGGTTCGCCTCCAGCGTGATCTCGACGTCGGGCGCCAGCGGCCAGTGCGCGGCGGCGGCGTCCAGCACCGCCGCCACCGTTTCCGGCGGCATCAGCGAAGGGGTGCCGCCGCCGAAGAACACCGATCCCAGCCGGCGCCCGGGCAACGCCGCCGCCTCGTGCGCCAGGTCCGCGAGCAGCGCCGCCCGCCACCGCGCCTGGTCCACGCCCGCGCGGACATGGCTGTTGAAGTCGCAATACGGACATTTCGAGACGCAGAACGGCCAGTGGACGTAAAGCGCGAAGTCCGCCGATGCGACGTCAGGAGGCGCGGCATCGGGAAGCGCGAGGTCCGCCGGCGCGGTACCGACGGACATAGTCGTCCGGCGCGTGCCTGGGACAGGGACGCCGCCCGTCGCCATGTCGCGCCGGGCAGGCGGCATCAGAACACCGCCGCCACCAGTTGCCGGAACGCATCCGCGCGGTGGCTGATCGCGTGCTTCTCCGCCGGATCGAGCTCGGCATAGCTGCGCGTGTCGCCCAGCGGCACGAACACGGGGTCGTAGCCGAAGCCCACCGTCCCGCGCGGCGGCCAGGTCAGCGTGCCGTCAGCTCGCCCCTCGAACCACTGGACGTGCCCGTCGGGCCAGGCGAGCGCGAGCGTGCAGACGAAGTGCGCACTCCGGCTCGCGCCCGGCCCCTTCGCGGCGAGCGCGTCCTCCACGCGGGTCATCGCCAGCGTCCAGTCGCGCGCGCCGTCGCCCGTCTCCGCCCAGTTCGCCGTCCGCACTCCCGGATCGCCGCCCAGCGCCTCGACGCACAGGCCCGAATCGTCGGCCAGCGCCGGCAGGCCCGACAGGTCGGCGGCCGACCGTGCCTTCAGCTCGGCGTTGGCGAGGAAGGTCGTGCCGGTCTCCTCGGGCTCGGGAAGGTCCAGTTCCTTCGCCGACACGGGCTCGACGCCGTACGGGGCCAGCAGCGCCCTGATCTCGCGCACCTTGCCCTCGTTGTGGCTGGCGATCACCAGTCGGCCGGGCGCGAGCTTGCGGATCGCCTGCGGGGCCACGTCGTCCCCGCTCACGCGACCGCGCGTTCCTGCGCGGCGAAGATGTCGGCGCAGCCGATGCGGGCGAGGCGGAGCAGGCGGAGCAGCGCCTCCTCGTCATAGGTCGCGCCCTCGGCGGTCGCCTGCACCTCGGCGATGTGGCCGTTCTCCAGCAGCACGAAGTTCGCGTCGGCGTCGGCGGCGCTGTCCTCGGGATAATCGAGGTCCAGCACCGGCGTGCCCTCGAAGATGCCGCACGATACCGCCGCGACCTTCTGGCGGATCGGATCGGCGGACAGCTTTCCGGTCGCCATCAGCGTGTTGACCGCCAGCCGCAGCGCGACCCAGGCGCCGCTGATCGACGCGGTGCGCGTGCCGCCGTCCGCCTGGATGACGTCGCAGTCCAGCGTGACCTGCCGCTCGCCCAGCGCCTTCATGTCGCAGACGGCGCGCAGGGAGCGCCCGATCAGCCGCTGGATCTCCTGCGTCCGGCCGGACTGCTTGCCCTTGGCCGCCTCGCGGCCGCTGCGGGTGTGGGTGGCGCGCGGCAGCATGCCGTATTCCGCCGTCACCCAGCCCTCGCCCTTGCCGCGCAGGAACGGCGGCACGCGCTCCTCGACGCTGGCGGTGACGAGGACCTTGGTGTCGCCGAAGCCGACGAGCACCGACCCTTCCGCATGGCGGGTGAAGTGCGGCTGGATGCTGATCGCTCGCATCTGGTCGGGGCTGCGGCCGGAAGGGCGCATCATCTGTCTCCAAGATTCCGTTCGGGCCACCCAAGTTCCGTTCGTGCTGAGCTTGTCGAAGCACCGTTCTTGCCTCGAAGAAAGGCAGCCCTTCGACAAGCTCAGGGCGAACGGGTTTTAGGGTCTCGGCCCGAACGGGGTAGGGTGGGCGTGGCAGTGCGCTTAGTGCGAAGCGCGCCGGGGCGCCAGTGTCGGAGACGGGCGATGCGGGCGGCGATGATCCTTGGCACGGCCCTCATGCTGGCGGGCTGCGGCCACTTGCCGTTCGGGCGCCGCGCCGCGTCGCGCGGGGGCGAGACGATTACCTATCGGGCGCTGCCGACCGGCTTCTGCCTAAGCTGCGCCGGTTACACGATCACGCTCGGTCCGGACGGTCAGGGCATCTTCACCGGGGAGCGAAACACGGTCGTGGTTGGGGACAGGCGCTTCGCCGCGAGCCTGGACGCGGTCCGCGCCTTCACGAGCCGCTTGCGCGAATATCGGCCGACCGGAGAGGTGCTGATGACCGGCCCGCCGTTCTGCAAGATCGTGAGCACGGATCAGAACACGGTCGACATACGGTGGCAGGGCGTGGAGGGCCGGCCACCCCACCTTACCTTCTACGGCGGCTGCGACGTCGAGAAGAACCGCAAGATGGCGGCGGCGCTGTTCTCCGCTCCCTCACTCCTTCCAATCGCCGACCTCGTCGGCGCGCATTGAGCCCGCTTCCCACTCCGCCTACACCCCGTCCATGGTTGCCGCCCCGCCGATCCGAGACCTGACCGATCGCGCTCGCGACGTGTTCCGGCTGGTGGTGGACTCCTATCTGGCGACCGGCGCGCCGGTGGGGTCCAGGACGCTGGCGCAGGCGTCGGGCCTCAATCTGTCGCCCGCCTCGATCCGCACGGTGATGCAGGAGCTGGAGGAGCGCGGCCTGCTCGCCAGCCCGCATGTCTCCGCCGGGCGGCTGCCCACCGATCTTGGCTTGCGCCTGTTCGTCGACGGCATGATGCAGGCGCTGGAGCCATCGGCCGACGAACGCGCGCACATCGCCGGCCGGGCCGATCGCGCGGGCGGCCCGGTCGAGGACGCGATCGCCGCCACCACGGCGGCGCTGTCCGGGCTTTCGGCATGCGCCGGCCTCGTGATGGTGCCCAAGCGGGAACTCAGGCTGCGCTCGATCGGCTTCGTGCCACTGTCGCACGGCGCGGCGGGGGGCCAGGCGCTGGCGGTGCTGGTCAGCGAGGACGGCTCGGTCGAGAACCGCGTGCTCGACCTGCCGCCCGGCATCGGCCCGTCCGCGCTGGTCGAAGCGGGCAACTACATGAGCGCGGTCCTGTCCGGCCTGACGCTCGCGGAGGCGCGTGCGCGCGTCGAGCGCGAGATCGCCGCCGGCCATGCCGCGATCGACGGCGCCGCGCGCGCGCTGGTCGAGCAGGGCCTGGCGGTGTGGAGCGAGGACGGCGAGCGCCGCCCCGTGCTGATCGTGCGCGGGCAGGGCCGGCTCCTCGATGCGGCGGCGGCGGCGGACCTCGACCGGATACGCGACCTGCTCGACGATCTGGAGGGCAAGCAGGACGTCGCCCGCCTGCTCGACTCGGCGCGCGCCGGGGATGCGACCCGCATCTTCATCGGCGCGGAGAACAAGCTGTTCGCACTCAGCGGCTCGTCCGTCATCGCCAAGCCCTTCCGGGGCCTGGATGGCGAGGTGGTCGGCGTAGTGGGGGTGATCGGCCCGACCCGGTTGAACTATGCGCGGGTTGTGCCGATAGTGGATTTCACCGCCGCCACGCTCGCCCGCCTGATGGGGTGAGAATAATCAGCTACTTGGGGACACCGATGACCGACACCAGCCAGGACCTGCGGGAGGAAACCGCCGAGGGCGCACCCGAACTCGCCGAGCATGACGGCCATGCCGCGCGCCTCGCCGACCTGGAGGAGCAGCTCGCCGCGACGAGGCAGGAAGTGCTGTACGCGCAGGCGGAGACGCAGAACGTCCGCCGCCGCGCCGAGAAGGAGGCGGTCGACGCGCGCGCCTATGCAGCCACCAGCTTCGCGCGCGACGTCCTGTCGGTCAGCGACAATCTGGAGCGTGCGCTCGCCTCGATCCCCGCCGAGCTGCGCGGCGACGACAAGTTCAAGGGCCTCGTCGCCGGGCTGGACGCGACCGGGCGCGAGCTTGCCGCGATCTTCACGCGCAACGGCATCGCGCGCGTGGTGTCGATCGGCGAGATGCTCGATCCCAACAAGCATCAGGCGATGATGGAGATGCCGAGCGACCAGCCGCCGGGCACGATCGTGCAGGAGATGCAGCCGGGCTACACGATCAAGGACCGGTTGCTGCGCCCCGCGCTGGTCGCGGTGGCGCGGGCCGGCTGACGCGGATGAGTTGACGCGGACGAGTTGATGGGGGGCCGCCCCTTCCCGCGAGGGAAGGGGCGGACCGGTCAGAACTTCGCCGCGAGTTCCAGGCCCCAGGTGCGCGGCGGGTTGTAGTTGGCATAATCGCCCAGGATGCCGCCATAGCTGGTCGAGACCAAGGTCGTGCCGTTGTAGTTCAGCACCGGCGACGAGTTGGCGGCGGACCGGCGATAGATGTACGTGTGGTTCAGGAGGTTGCGGCTCCACACCGATACCGTGACCTTGTTGTGGTCCGTCACCGCGATGTCGGCCAGCGCCAGGCGGCCGTTCATGACGAAGCTCGGGTCGGTCTTCGTCGGCTCGAGCTGGAAGCTGTACTGGCTGCTCGCATAGTTGCCGTCGATATGCAGGCGGACGCTCGCGGCGCCGAAGCTGACCGGCATCACATAGTCGATCGAGCCCGACGCGGCGTTGTTGGGCGTGTAGACGATATAGAGCTGTTGCGGCAGGCCGCCCGTCAGCGGGTTCACCGCCGACGGCGCCTTCCAGTAGGTGTAGGCGTAGGACGCCGCCAGCGTGAGCGCCGGGACCGGCTTCACAGTCAGGTCGGCCTCGACGCCGCGGATCCTGCTGTTGCCGGCGTTCTGCGTCTGCTCGATATGCGCGCCGCTCGTCGGGCTGCCGGCGGTCGTGTCGAACTGGTCGAAGTCGAACTGCGTGTTGCTGCGGTTCATGATGTAGCCGGCGACGTTCAGGCGCGCGCGGTGATCGAGGAAGTCCATCTTCGCGCCGATCTCGTACGACTTGACTGATTCGGGGCCGAACGCGTTGAACTGCTGCGACCGGTCGTTGGCGCCGCCCGCGCGGAAGCCGGTCGCATACTTGCCGTATACGTGGACGTCTGGCGTCACGTCGACCAGGGCGTTGAACATCGGATCGAAGCGGTTGACCTCGTTGGCGAAGGTGAACGGCGTCGCGACGTTGTTGACGACGAACAGCCGGCCGTGGCGCTTGTCCTTGGTGTAGCGGCCACCGGCGGTGAGGTGGACCATGTCGAGCCCGGCGGGCGTGTACGTCAGGTTGCCGAACGCCGAGTAGTTGTGGTCGCTCGCCTCGCTGTCGCGGGTCACGAACTGCGATCCCGGCTGATAGCCGGAGTTCTGGCCGCTAAGCGTGCCGGTGACGATCGGACTGCGGATGACGTAGCCGGTGCCGTCCGCGTTCCAGGTGTTGCTCAGCGGGGTCGCGGCGTATTCGTTGGCGTCCTCGGTGTAGTAGTAGAGGCCCAGGACGTAGTCGAACTGCGGGATGCTGCCGACCGCCTGGAACTCCTGGCTGAACTGGTGCTGGTTGAAGAACGACAGGCTGTAGCGGCTGAAGTTCGTGTTGGGGGCAAAGACGCCGCGCTCGGGTCCGCCGGAATTGTCCCACTGGTCGGTATGGACGCCGCGCCAGGCGGTGATCGAGCGTAGCTCGATCCCGGGCGCCAGCTTGTATTTCAGGTTCGCCGAGACGCCGTGGGTGATGTCGACGCTCGGCTGCTGCGGCACGCCGACGTCCGCGACATACTGCCGGTCGGAATGCACGCCGACGATCGGCGCCTTTGGCGCGATGCACGGCCGGGTGGTCGTGTTGGTGGCCAGGATGGTGCCGCCGCACGCGGCGCCGTTCAGGTACAGCTGCGTGCCGACGAGGCCGGTCGTCGGGTTGGTGTAGGTCCCGACCGCGTAGCCGTTGGGATTGTAGCTGACCAGCTGGCTGAAGTTGGGCGAGTTGTCGTCCTTCGCATAGTCATAGGCGAAGTCGGCGGTCAGGCCCTCGACCGGCTGCCAGCGCGCGGCGACGCGGCCTCCCTTGCGGTCGTAATAGTTCCAGCCGGTCGATCCCGCGAGCGGGTCCTTCACTGTCGGGTCCTGGTGCTGATACACGCCGTCGAACTTGAGCGAGATGTTATAGAAGGTCGGCAGGTCGAGATGCGCCTCGGTGTTGCGGCTGCCGAAATTGCCGACGCCGGCGGTGACGCGGCCCTCGAAGACGCCGCTCGGCGCGCGGGAGACGAGCGACAGCGCCCCGCCCTCGGTGTTGCGGCCGAACAGCGTGCCCTGCGGGCCCTTCAAAACCTCGATCCGATCGATGTCGAACAACGCGGCGTTCAGCCCTTGCGTCTTCCCGAGCGAGACGCCGTCGATATACACGCCGACGCCGCCGTCGCGCGCCGTCTGGTTCTGGTCATAGGGGACGATGCCGCGGATGCCGATCGTCAGCGCGGACTGGCGCGCCTCGAACGTGGCGACGCGCAGGCTGGGCACCGAACCGTCGGCGAGGTTGAACAGGCTGAGGACATGGCGGTCCTGCAGCGCCTGCGTGTTGAGCACGCTGATCGAGATCGGCGTCGACTGCAGGTTCGTCTCGCGCCGGGTGGCGGTGACGATGACGTCGGCGATCCCGGTCGACTGGCCGGCGTCGGCGCCGCCCGCGGTCTGCTCGGTCGGCGCGGCGCCGGCCGGG
>NZ_CAHJWW010000127.1 GCF_903643035.1 Sphingomonas bacterium
CGCAGGTTCGGCTATGTCGCCGCGCTGGGCAAGTCGGTGGAACAGGCCGACGTCCGCGCCCGCCACGTCTTCCGCCTGCGCGTCGACGCGGGCAGCGCGGGCGCGGCGGCGGACGTCTGCGGCAGGCTGAAGGTGGCCGGCGAGGCGTGTTTCGTCACGGCGGGCTGAAGCCCCGCCGGTCGGGCATGGGCCGGTCAGGTATGGGCCGGTCGGCTATGCCCGGTCGAGGGTGCCCGGCCGGCGCGAAGCCGCTATGACGCCGCCATGACCCCCGTGATCTTCGGCCTCGCCGGCCCCGAACTTACCCCCGACGAGCGCGCCTTCTTCGCGGATGCGGAGCCCGCGGGCTTCATCCTGTTCCGCCGCAACATCGTCGACCGGCGGCAGGTCCGCGCGCTGACCGACTCGCTCCGGGCGCTGGCCGGGCGGGAGGAGCTGGCGGTGCTGGTCGACCAGGAGGGCGGGCCGGTCGCGCGGCTCGGGCCGCCCGGGTGGCCGGCGTTTCCCGCCGGGCCGGCGTTCGACGCGCTGTACCGGATCGCGCCGATGTCCGCGATCCAGGCGATGCGCGCCAACGGCCAGGCGCTGGGGCTGATGTTGGCGCAGGTCGGCATCACCGTCGACTGCGCGCCGTTGCTGGACGTCGTCCAGCCCGGCACGACGCCGACGATCGCCACCCGCGCCTATGGGGCCGAGCCGATGCAGGTCGCCGCGCTGGGCCGCGCGATGCTGGAGGGACTGGCGGCGGGCGGCGTCGTCGGCGTCGTAAAGCACATGCCCGGCCACGGCCGCGCGGCCATCGATTCGCACCACGCGCTGCCAAGGGTCACCGCCGGCGCGGCGGCGCTGGAGGTGGACCTCGAACCGTTCCGCACCCTGCGCGACGCGCGCATGGCGATGACGTCGCATGTCGTGTTCGAGGCGTGGGACCCGGACCGGCCCGCGACGCTGTCCCCCCTCGTGGTCGAGCAGGTGATCCGCGGCGCGATCGGCTTCGACGGGCTGCTGATGACCGACGACATCGACATGAAGGCGCTGTCGGGATCGCCGGCCGACAAGGCGGCGGGCGCGATCGCGGCGGGGTGCGACCTGGTGCTCGACTGCTGGGGGCGCATGGACGAGATGCGCGCGATCGCCGACCGGCTCGGCCCGATCGCCGCCCGCCCGCGCGACCGGCTCGACCGGGCGATGGCGGACCGCCCGGCGCCCGACGGCGACATGGCCGAGCTGATCGCCCGCCGCGACGCGTTCCTGGCGTTGGCCTGACCCCGTGACGCGGCGGTGGCAAATGCGCGTGGAAGCGCCTAGATAAGCGTTCTAACAGGAGATTCCCTATGGGTTCGATGAGCCTTGTTCATTGGCTGATCCTCGGCGTGGTGCTTGTCCTCGTCCTCGGCGGCGGCCGGTTCTCGGGCATGATGGGCGATGTCGCCAAGGGCATCAAACAGTTCAAGAAGGGCATGGCCGAGGACGACGACGTCGTGCCGGGTGCCACCCGCGACCCCGCCCGGATCGAGGCAACCAAGCCCGATGCCCAGAAGGTCGCCGAGCCCGCGTTCGACCGCGACGGGCACAGGATCGATGCGCAGCGGGTTCGCGAGGATCGCTGAGCGCCCCGCCGGGATGGAAGGCTGACATGTTCGACGTCGCTCCGACCGAGCTGATCGTGCTGGGCACGGTGGCGCTGATGGTGATCCCGCCCAAGGACCTGCCCCGCGCGATGCGCACGGCCGGCTATTGGGTGGGGCGCGCCCGCGGGGTCGCGCGCCAGTTCCGGTCCGGGTTCGACACCATCATCCGCGACGCCGAGCTCGCCGAGATGGAGCAGCGGTGGAAGGCCGAGAACGAGCGGATCATGCGTGAGCATCCCGCGGCGACTCCCCCGACGACCTCTCCAACGACTTCTGGCACTCCCGGCGCCGACGCCGATCCGGGCGACATGGACGCCCCGCCGGCGATGGTCGACCAGCCCGCGATCGTCGACGCGCCCGCTCATGCCCCTGTGCCCTCCCACGCCGACGAGCCGCTGTCGGTCGAGGCGCCGGTCGTCGCCCCCGCCGCTCCGGACACGCCGCCCGCCGCCGATACCAAGGCCCCGTCGTGAGCGACGAGATCGACGACAGCCGCGCGCCGTTGCTCGACCACCTGATCGAGCTTCGCCGCCGCCTGTTGTTCAGCGTCGCGGCGCTCGCGCTGATGTTCATCGCCTGCTTCTACTTCGCCGAGCCGATCTTCGGCTTCCTGGTCAGGCCGCTGCTCCGCGCCGGGCAGAACCGGCTGATCTATACGCAGCTGTTCGAGGCGTTCTTCGTCCAGCTGAAGGTCGCGTTCTTCTCAGGCGCCATGCTGGCGTTCCCGGTGATCGCCAACCAGCTGTGGCAGTTCGTCGCGCCCGGCCTGTACCGCAAGGAGAAACGCGCGCTGCTGCCGTTCCTGTGCGCGACGCCCGTGCTGTTCATCGCCGGCGCCGCGCTGGCCTATTACGTCGCGGTCCCGGCCGCGCTGCACTTCCTGCTGAGCTATCAGGGCGACGTCGGCGGCGTGCATCAGGAGGCGCTGCCATCGGTCGACAACTATCTATCGTTCGTCATGCAGTTCCTGTTCGCCTTCGGAATCGCGTTCCTGATGCCGGTGCTGCTGATGCTGCTGGAACGGGCGGGGATCGTCACGCGCAAGCAGCTCGCCGGCGCGCGGCGCTATGCGATCGTCGGCTGTTTCGCGATCGCGCTGGTGCTCGCCCCACCGGACGCGGGATCGATGATCCTCCTCGCGGTGCCGCTGATCCTTCTGTACGAGCTCGCGCTGATCGCGATCTGGTTCACCGAGCGTCGACGCGCACGGGAGCAGCCGGCGGACACGAAGATAGCGCAGCTTTGAGGCCGGCGGGCGGATCCGGCCAGCGTGTCGCTCGGGATATATGGGATCGGGTGACGTAAGGCCCGGACGTACTGCGGGGGGGGGGGTGGCAGTACGCCCGGGCCGGTCACTTGAACCACGGGGCGGGGAGGCATAAACCGTGGTCCGCAATCATAACGACGCACGGGCCATGCGGTTCCAGCCATTCTGCATGAATATAATGGCACAAGAGCATCTTACGCCGATCAGTCGCGACCGGTCACGGCGATGTCGATGCGGTACCGCCCGGCGCTCTCGTCGCGTGACAGGGGTGCGCGCAACTGCCGGGCGAGACCGTCGATTACCCGGCCGTAGCGTTGCGACAGCGTGCGGGCCAGTCCGGCGCTGCCGGTCAGCGCCACCGACGTCACGCTCAGCGTCGCCCGGTCCGGGCGGTCGGGCGGGGCCTGCAGGGCGATCCTGATCTGGGCCGCCGGATCGACGGTCATGGCCAGCTCGATCATCTCCGTGACCATGAAGGCGACCGCCACCGCCACGTCCTGGCTGACCAGGACCGGGTCGATGTCGAGCGTCAGGCCGAGATGCGCCGACTCCTCGGGCGCCGTCGCGCGGATGTTCGACGTAAGCTCGCCCAGCACCGATCGCAGCGGCAGGCCGCGATTGGCCTCGCTTTCCGCGAAATGGTTGCGATGCACCACCGCCAGCGCGTCCACGCGGCGCTGGATCGACGAATAGGCCGCCGCGGCGTCGGCGCCGCGCGATCCGCGCGCATGGATGCTGATGAGGCTGGAGATGACCTGCAGGTTGTTCTTGACCCGGTGATGCACCTCGCGCGTCAGCCGCGTCTGACGCACCAGACCCTCGGCCAAGCCGGCTTCGTGCAGCGCGACCGTCCGGCTGATGGCGCGGAACGTGTCGCCGAGGTCGACGATCTCCTGCGCCGGCAGCAGGGAGGGGGCGCCGGGTTCGATCACGTCGCCGGGACGATAGACCGCGACGCTGGCCCGCAGCCGGCGGAGCGGATGAACGAGCAGCCGGTCGACGACGAGCCAGGCGATGCTCGCCGCCGCCACCCACATCAGCAGGGGCAGCAGCAGCGCGAGCACCAGCGGCCAGGTGATCGGCGCCGCGCGCATGTCCATCGCGAGCGTCAGGTCGCCGATGCCTAGCGCGGTGCGGATCGTCTCGCGCCGGTCCCGCGCGCCGGTGGCGGGCAGCGCCAGCAGCGGCAATCGCGCGTCGCCCCCCTCGATCGTCGTGCCATAGCCGCTGGCCGCCTCGTCGGGCTGAGCGATCCGGGCGAGGAAGCGGCCGGAGAAGAGCGCGGCGGCGGAGGCATGGCGGCGACCGCCATCCACGCTCAGGACGAGCCCTTCGCCGGGCAGCAGCGTGGCCATGACGGGGCTGTCGCTCCCGGCGCCGGATTTCCCGATACTGGACCCACCGGTCCTGTGCTCGTGACGCGGGATGCCGGCGAAGCGGGCGCCGCACAGCGTCCGTCCCTGCGGGTCGGTGACGACGAAGCGGACGCTCGACGCTGCCTGCGCCGCGAAGATGCCCTGTACCCGCGCGCAGACGGGCGTGTCAGCCGGATCGCGGTCCAGCGCCTGCGTCGCGGTCCGCAACGCCTGCATGTCGCCGACGAGCTCCAGCCCGATCGCGCGGCTGCCCCTTTCCGCGGCCGTCCGCAACCGGGCGCGGGCCTCGTCGTTGAAGACGCGCGCCGTCTGCCACGTCGCGAGCGCCGTGACGATCGCCAGCGGGAGCAGCGCGAGGCTGAGGGCGAGGAACAGCTTGGCGCCGGTCGGCCAGCGCGCGGGTTCGAACCACCGCCTGTCTGCCCGCGACGGCTCGGCGACCACGGTCATGCCCGGACCTCAGTCCAGGCGGCCGAGAAGATCCAGCATCTCGTCGGGCACCGCCTCTTCGACCATCTTTTGATATACGGAGCGAAGCACCGCCCCCGTATCCAGATCACCACCGACAGTTGCGGCCGCCGGCCGGTTGACCTGCGCCGCGCCGGCCTCGATTTCCTGGTCGGTCTTGCCCGGCAACGCCAGCTCCCATCATGTCTGCGCCGGTACGGGCACGGTCCCTTGACTCCGGACCGCAAGGGTTGGGTCATGCCCGAGTTGAAACCAAAATCCATGCGGCTTGTTCCGGCAACTAACCCAAAAGTCGCGGTCGGGTGCCCGGGGAAATCAAACCCCGGGAAACGGGTTGCTTTCGGGGCTCGGTCGCTTCCAAAGGGGAGGCCCGGACTGTGGAGAACGGACGATCATGTCGCTTGGCCAGCAACTCGCGCCCCATTTGCCCTTCCTGCGCCGGTACGGCCGCGCCCTGACCGGCAGCCAGGTCCAGGGCGACCGATACGTTCGCGCCACCCTGGAGGCGATCGTCGCCGCCCCCGCCGAGTTCCCCCGCGACGTCGAGCCGCGTCTTGGCCTGTACCGGATGTTCCAGGGAATCTGGACGTCGGCGAACGCGGACACCGACATGGACGAGGCGCCCGCCGGCGAGGGCGGCGACCGCGAGGGAGTGGCGCGGGCGCGGCTCGGGCGGATGACGCCGCTGTCGCGCCAGGCGCTGCTGCTCACCGCGATGGAGGGCTTCACGATCGAGGACGCCGCGTTCCTGATCGAGGTCGACCCTCCCGAGATCGAGGCGCTGGTGGCCGAGGCGCTGGCCGAGATCGAGACCCAGACGCGTGCCCGCGTCCTCATCATCGAGGACGAGCCGATCATCGCGATGGACATCGAGACGATCGTGCGCGACCTGGGCCATGAGGTGACGGGGGTCGCCGTCACCCGCGACGAGGCGGTCGCGCTGGCCATGGAGGACCGGCCCGGACTGGTGCTGGCCGACATCCAGCTCGCCGACGACAGCTCCGGCATCGACGCGGTGAAGGACATACTGGCGCAGTTCCAGGTGCCGGTGATCTTCATCACCGCCTTCCCGGAGCGGTTGCTGACGGGCGAGCGGCCCGAGCCGACGTTCCTCATCACCAAGCCGTTCCAGCGGTCGACGGTGAAGGCGGCGATCAGCCAGGCGCTGTTCTTCGACGAGAACACCGTACCGGCCGAGTGACCAGCCGGAACGATACAAGGGGACCGAACGACCATGGCCGACGAGAACGAACCGATCCACGTCAACACCGAACGCGCGCGCGGCGGCAGCACCCCCGGCGTCACCCGCTACGTGCTCGGAGTGTCGATGATCCTGGTCATTGCAATATTCACGTTCATCATCATCCACGGCGTACACACCGGCTGATCCGGACGCAGGATGGAAATGCCGGTCGTCGCGCCTATGTTGGCGCCGGGTTGGACGACGTAGCGGGAACAGCGACGACATGAAGCAGGCGGAAACGCATGACGACGAGGCGGACGTTCCGCCGGTCGAGCATGTCTCGCTCTCCGATCCGGAGTTCAAGACGGAACTGGCTCAGGTGATTCCGCATCTGCGCGCCTTTGGCCGCTCGCTGTCGGGCAGCCGCGATCTTGCGGACGATCTGGTGCAGGAGACGCTGCTGAAGGCGTGGGCAGCGCGCAAGCGTTTCCAGGCCGGCACGAACATGCGTGCGTGGACGTTCATCATCCTGCGGAACCTTTATCTGTCACAGATGCGCCGTGCCCGGTTCAAGGGTGAGTGGGACGACCTTGTTGCGGACCGACTGCTCGCCGCACCGGCGAGCCAGGATCGCCATGTTGAACTTGGCGACATGCAGCGTGCGCTGCTTCACCTTCCGGCACCGCAGCGCGAGGCGCTGATCCTCGTCGGTGCCGGTGGGTTCGCCTATGAGGAAGCGGCCGAGATCTGCCAGGTCGCGGTCGGCACGATCAAGAGCCGCGTCGCGCGCGGCCGTGTCGCGCTGGATACCATACTTACCCAGGGATCGCTGCCGTCGCGCCGCGAGCACATTACCGACACGTCGCGCACCGCGCTCGACACGATTATGGGCGAAGTGGAGGAACTCAGCCGCGATCGATAGCGACGCGAGACGGTCAGTGGATGGCGTCGAGCCTGTCCATGATTGCTGCCAAGTCTCCGGGAAGAGCGCATCGAATGGCGAATATGCTTTCCAGCGCGGCCCCGAGGGCGTCCGTGGACCGGGGACGACATACGATCGTCTCGCGTCCACGACGCGGAAGTTCGGGTGGATGTCGAGGTGCGCTGGTCATGGCTGTATAACGAAGCGGTGTGCGTGAAGTTGCATCCGGGCATTTGTCAAGTGTCGATCTTGTGGTGCAATGTCGCATGATCTTCACAAATCCTGCAAGCGCGGCGAATAATGCGGTGGACAGGGCCGTTGCCGAGGCACCGTTCCTTGCCGACATTATCCGACGCGACCCGGACTTTATCGAATTGCTGGCGCAGGGCACGTTCGATCCCGCCGCGGCGCTGGCGGTGGCTGACGGGCTGCCGGTCGGGACGCGGCTGCGTCGGCAGCGGCGACGGCTGGCGCTGCTGGTGGCGATCGGCGACCTTGCCGGCGCGCTCGACCTGACCGCCGTGACGGGCATCCTTACGGATTTTGCGGACCAGTCGCTCGACGCGGCGATCCGCGCCGCCATCGCCGAGCGTACCCCTGGCGCGGAGCCGGTCGGCTTCGTCGCGCTGGCGCTGGGCAAGCAGGGCAGCCGCGAGCTAAACTACTCGTCGGATATCGATCCGATCCTGCTGTTCGATCCTGCGACCTTCCCCCGCCGCCCGCGGGAGGAGCCCGGGGAGGCCGCGGTCCGCGTCGGACGGCGAACGGTGGAACTGCTTCAGGCACGAGATGCCGAGGGGTATGTGCTGCGTGTGGACCTGCGGTTGCGGCCCTCGCCCGAGGCGACGCCGATTGTGCTGCCGGTCGCGGCCGCCATCACCTATTACGAGTCGCAGGCGCTGCCATGGGAGCGCGCGGCGTTCATCCGCGCACGCGCGGCGGCGGGCGACGTGGCGCTTGGCGAACGGTTCCTGGCGACGATCCGGCCGTTCGTGTGGCGGCGCAGCCTGGACTTCGGCGCCCTGGCCGAGCTGCGGGCGATGTCGCAGCGCATCCGCGACCATCACGCCGCCGGCCAGCATTTCGGTCCCGGCTACGACCTGAAGCGTGGACGCGGCGGCATCCGCGAGATCGAGTTCTTCGCGCAGATCCACCAGTTGATCCACGGCGGTCGCGAGCCGTCGCTGCGGGCGCCCGCCACCCGCGACGCGCTCGCCCTGCTGGCAAGGGCCGGGCGCATCGGTGAGGACGAGGCGCACGACCTGACGCACGCCTACGAACTGTTGCGCCGGATCGAGCATCGCCTGCAGATGATCGATGATCGACAGACGCATTCGCTGCCCGCCGGCGAGGCGCTGGACCGGGTGGCGCGGCTGGACGGGCTGGCGGACCGGGCGGCGCTGCTGGAGCTGCTGGCAGCGCCGGTTGCGCGTGTCGGGGCAGTGTACGATTCGCTTGGACCCGAGGCGGAGCCCGGTCTGCCGGTGGGTCGTGAGCGGCTGGTCGCGGCGCTCGCGGCCTATCGCGTCGCGCCCGAGGCCGCGCGGAC
>NZ_CAHJWW010000128.1 GCF_903643035.1 Sphingomonas bacterium
GCCGGCGCGCCGGTCGACAGCCTGGCCGTCGCCGGCGATGCGGGGCCGGCATGGCACCCCGGCCGGTCCGCCACCCTGCGGCTCGGCCCCAAGACCGTGCTCGCCGCCTTCGGGATGCTCCATCCCGCGCTGCTCAAGGCGTTCGATCTCGACGGTCCCGTCGCGGCGGCGGAGATATACCTCGACGCGGTCCCCGTACCCAGGAACGCGGGACGCGACTCGGGGCGGATGCGCGCGCCGTTCGCGCCGCCCGCGCTCCAGCCGGTGCGCCGCGACTTCGCGTTCACAGTCCCCGCCGCCCTTGCCGCCGACACGCTGCTGCGCAGCGTTCGCGGCGCCGACAAGACCAGCATCGTCGGCGTCCGGCTGTTCGACCTGTTCGAGCGCGCCACCGACGAGGGGAGCGTCCGCTCGATGGCGGTGGAGGTGACGATGCAACCGGGCGACAGGAGCTTCACCGACGCCGAGCTGAAGGCGATCGCCGACAAGGTGGTGGCGGCGGCGGCGAGGCAAGGCGCGGTCTTGCGGGGATAGGATCGCGGACGGGTGGCGGCCGGCGCGACGGCCCGGCTTGCATCGGTCGCCGAGTCGGCGCTTAGCAACGACCTCTCGACCAAAGGCCCGCGATGTTCCTGGATCACAATGGCTGGCCACCGCCCGAGCCGTGGCGCCCCAAGCCGCCCAGGCGGCGGATCACGGTCCGCCAGGAGCGGATGATCGCCTGGATCATCGGCTTCAACCTGCTGATGCTGTTGCTCGGCCCGCTCGCCGGCGCAACCGTTTTCGAGGGCGTGGTGGCGCTGTTGCGGCACTAGTCGCCCGGAGCGGTCGTCCGGGCGGCGATGGGTGCGGCGACGCTTAGGACCGGCTTGCATCAGACCGGAACCGCCTGTGTGCCGACGACGCAGGCTTTGCGGGCCGATCGGCGACCGCTCCGAGACTTGCGGTACGAGGTGACGGGAACGATGATTTACCGATCGTGTAACGATAAAGTATAAACCGGCATCCCGGCGGATAGCGAGTCATCGCGGTGACGTACTTCCATGGATCAACGACAAGATGGCAGTAGAGCCGTCAATAAAGTCATGTTGGACGTCGCGATGGTCGCGACCATAGATAGTAGCAGAGATATAGCGTCGGCGTGTTTTCGGTATACCGGCAGGGTGTCTTCCGTCGACAAGTCGTTCAACGCGCGGCTGGAGCGTCATTCTCGCGCGTCCAAGAGTTGATCCCTAACTAGCGATCCAAGTATCCACGGTTTGTGGCATGGGGTCGGTGGCTGCGATCCCGTCCATTCGATCGTCGGGTGGGTGGTCTTGCAAAGAAGTGCAGGGTTTGCCCATAGTTCATCCGCCGGAAGCGAGTCGTCTGCACATCGTGAGGTGTCGGACCGGCGAGGCATCGGGCCGGCAAGCTATTGGGCCGGCAGGGTGTCTGGATCGCGGCGGGGTGTCGCGACGGGATACATCCAAAGGAGGTGGCGTGTACGTCAGGGCATCCGCCGACGACTATCCCCTGCCGCCGGCGCGGCGCCTGCGGACCTATGCGTTCGACCCGCAGGCGTCCGTGGAGTTGCAGACCGCCGTCATCAACGACGTGGTGGTGCGCCTGCCTTGGGAGACGCGATGGGAGGGCGGGCTCCAGCCCGGGCCGGTCAACGACTATCTGGAAGTGGTCGACTATGATCCCGGGGCCGGCGTGTTCTACGAACCGGTCGACCTCGACGACCCGGTGCTGCTCGCGCAGGACGGGCTGCCGCCATCGGAAGGCCGGCCGCAATTCCATCAGCAGATGGTGTTCGCGGTCGCGATGCGGACCATCCGCTCGTTCGAACGGGCGCTGGGGCGGGTGGTGCTGTGGGCGGGCGACAAGGCGATCCGGCCCGATCAGGACCCACTGCTCGGCAACTTCACGCCGCGGCTGCGCATCTATCCCCATGCGCTGCGGGAGGCGAACGCCTATTACAGCCCGGAGAAGCGGGCGCTGCTGTTCGGCTATTTCCGCCCAACCAGATCGGGGACGGGGTCGGGTGCCGGCGCCGTCGACTCGAACTGGATCTTCACCTGCCTGTCGCAGGACATCGTCGCGCACGAGACGACCCATGCGATCCTGCACGGCATCCAGCGCCGCTCGATCGAGCCGGCGACCGTGGACGCGCTCGCCTTTCACGAGGCCTTCGCCGACATCGTCGCGCTGATGCAGCATTTCGGCATGAACGAGGTGGTGCGGCACGAGCTGGCGCGCAGCGGCGGATCGCTTCGCGAGCTCGGCCTGCTGACCGGGCTGGCGCAGCAGTTCGGGCGGGCGACCGGCGCCAAGGGCGCGCTGCGCTATGCGCTGATCGAGTTGCTGACGCCCGAGGCGCAGGCCGCGGGCGGGACCGGCTCCGCGCCCCCGCCTACGCCCACACCTACGCCTGCGCCCACACCTGCGCCTGCGTCCACGCCCACATCTCCGCCGACGCCCCCGCCGACGCTGGCCACCACCGTCGAGCCGCACAAGCGCGGCGGCTTTTTGGTGGCGGCGGTGTTCGACGCGTTCGTCACCATCTATGAACGGCGGACCGCCGACCTGATGCGCCTCGGCCGCCGGTCGGCCGCCGGCCGGTCGACCGGCCCGGGCGACGCGTTCGACCTGCCGCCCGAGCTGGTCGACCGGCTGGCGGCGGAAGCGGGAAAGGCGGCGGACCATGTGCTGCGCATGTGCGTACGCGCGCTCGATTATATCCCGCCGGTCGCGCTGCGGTTCGGCGAGTATCTCCGCGCGATCGTCACCGCCGACACCGATCTCGTGCCCGACGATCCCCTGCGCTACCGCGTCGCCTTCGTAGAGGCGTTCCGCAAGCGCCGGATCACCGTCCCCGGCTGCATCTCCATGGCGCCGGACAGCCTGCTCTGGGCGCCGCCCGACCGTGCGGACTACCGGGAGTTCGCGGCGATCACCGGCGCCACCGACGATCCGCTGAGCGCGATGTTCGCGGGCCTGCTGGCCCAGCTCCAGCTCTCGGTCGCGTTCGACGGCCAAGGGAGCGGGGGCCAAGGGAGCGGGGGCCAGGAAAGCGGGGGCGACCGGCGCGTCGCCTATGCGCAGGCCGATTTCGGCGGCCCGCGCAATCTGCGCGAACTGTCGATGCGGGTGGTGCTCCACAACCAGCGCGCGATCCACGCCTGGTTAGACGCGGACACGCCGGGCGACGAGGATTGGGAGCGGCTGCTGGGCATGCGGCTGCTCGCGCACGACCACCGGCTGCGCAAGGCGCCGGTGCCGCCGCTCCGCTCGATCACCAGCCGCGACGACGACACGCCGCTGTTCGAGGTCAACTCCGCCCGGCTCGCGCGCCGCGCCGGCCCGAACGGCGAGGAGCTGCACCAGCTGATCGTCCACCTGATACAGCGCCGGCGCGCGTATTTCGACAAGGGAGAACAGGCGGCGGCCGACGCCGGGCGCAGCGACGAGATCGGCGCCGCGCGCTGGGCCGACCCGGACTTCTGGTTCCGCGGCGGCGCGACCCTGCATGTCGACCTGCGCGACGGCCGGCTGATCCGCATCATCCGCAAGCGCATCGACTGCGACGAGCGGCTGCAGGCGGAGCGCGATTTCCGCACCGGCGACGACACCGGCGCCGCCGGGATGATGGGCGGCGACGAACCGTTCGCGCTGCTGCACCGGGGCTGGGAATGGTGACGGACGGCGTGGCGGCGGCGGACGCGGTGGCGGCGGCGGTGGACGCGCACGTCGGCGTGGCGCCCGAGCAGGTCCATGTCCGGATGTACCGCGCGCTGGACCCGATCCCCGACGGGAGCGCAGACGGGAGCGTCGACGGGATCGGGGACCATCGCGGGCTGCTGGGCGACTGTTTCCTGATCCGGCTGGAGGCGGGCGAGGTCCGCTCGCACATCCTGATCGACTGCGGCCTGCTGCTCGGCAGCCCGAAGGCGGCGGAGCGGATGCGGGCCGTCGCCGCCGACATCGTCTCGACCTGCGCCGGGCGGCTGGACCTGCTGATCGTGACGCACGAGCATTGGGACCACCTGTCCGGCTTTTCGCAGGCGGCGGACGTGCTGCTCGATCCTGCGAAACTCGCGATCGGGACCGCATGGATGGCATGGACGGAGGACCCTGCCGACCCGCTCGCGAACAGCCTGCGCACGCGGTTCGACCGCACCGGCTTCGCGCTCGCCAGCATCGCCGGCCGGATACGCGACGGCGACACGCCGTTCGGCCCGGACGCGGCGCGCAGCAAGCTCGGCGGCGTCGATGCGTTCATGGGCAAGCCCGTGGCGGGTTCGTCACAGAACCGGCCACGCCTCACCACCCGCGACATACTCGCCAGGCTCAAGGCGGGGGCGGGGGAGGTCTGCTACCTGCGGCCGGGCGAGACGCGGCGCACGCCCGGTCCGGTGTCGCTGCCCGCCTATGTGCTCGGACCGCCGCGCGACCTGCCGCTGCTGTTCCGCGACACGCCGTCGGCCGTGACCCCGGAGACGTATCTCGACGCGCCCACCGTCGATGGGGGGCAGCTGTTGCGCCTGGCCGACGGCGGTCTGCCCGATCCGGCCAGGGACTCGCCCTTCGCGCCGGATTACTGCCGCTTCACGATCGCGGACATGGAGGCGAGGCTGGCGGCCGGCGACGGCGACGACCTGCGCTCGTGCGAGTTCCTTCGCCGCCACTATCACGGCACCGCCGGCATGGCGGACTGGCAGAAGGCGGCGATGGACCGGCGGCGGATCGACGCCGACTGGCTGGGGACGGCCGGCGCGATGGCGCTGAAGATGGACAGCGACACCAACAACACCAGCCTGGCGCTCGCCTTCGAGCTGCCGGACGACGCGCGGGACGTGATGCTGTTCCCGGGCGACGCCCAGGTCGGCAACTGGCTGTCCTGGGGCAACCAGGCCTACAAGACGCCCGACGGCTCGCCCGTCACCATCGACCAGCTGCTCGCGCGCACGCTGCTCTACAAGGTCGGCCACCACGGCAGCCACAACGCGACGCTCGCGGCGCGCGGGCTGGCGCTCATGACGAACGACCGGCTGTTCGCGATGATCCCCACCGACGAGGAGCTGGCGAGGCGCCAGGGCGCCGGCGGCTGGCAGATGCCCAACCCGCGCGTCCGGGCGGCGCTGAAGGCACAGACCGGGGGCCGCATCCTGCGCAACGACCGCCGCTATCCGTCCGCCGCGCGCACCGCCGCCCAGAACGAGCGGCTGCGCGCGGACCCGGACGTGACCGCGATCCCGCAGGGCTTCCTCGACCGGCTCGTCGAGACCGACCTGTTCCTCGAATACCCGCTGATGGAAGGACCAAGCGCATGACCATGGCCGAGGCACGAACGCTGATCCAGACCGCCCACCTGCCGTCCGCCCAGGCGTTCGCCGCGGACGCGCCGGAGAGCGGCGGCGGGCTGCCGTCCTTCGACGCCGCGCGCGACCAGGCGCTGGTGGTGGGGTCGGACGTGGTCTCGTTCACCACCGGGGTAGAGGCCGAGTTCCGCCAGGCGATCACCGACTCGTCGCTGTTCTCGCAACTCGTCGCGATCCACAAGGTGGGGGACGACGCCGATCCGATGGCGTTCTTCAACGCCTATTTCGAGACGCTGCTGGGGCTCGGCTGGATCGAGCAGCAGCGCGAGACGGCGGCGATCAGCCTCGATAGCGGCGGCTTCGACGTACACCAGGCGGTGATCGGGGTGATCTCGACCTTCCTGGCGCCGGTCGCCGGGCCGGCGGCGCTGGTGGCGGTGGTGGCGGTGCTCAACGGGCTGCACCAGATCAACGCGGACCAGCCGTTCATCACGCTGTTCGACAAGCGCACCCGGCACGGCAGAATTGGACGGTTCCAGATCACGTCCGTCCGCCACGACCCGGCGCAGGGGCTGATGGCCGAGGTGATGGCCTTCGCCCTCGTGGCGGACGAGGTCATCACGCAGGTGCTCTTCTTCAAGCTCCACAAGGGCAGCACGGAACTGCGCCGCAGCTTCGGCAGCCTGTCGGTCGACGCACAGGCGCTGGCCGGCATCCGCCCGAACCTGGCCGCGAAGGTGGGGGCGTTCCGCACCGCGTTCATCGCCGAAGCCGATCTCGGCTCCGTTCCGGGAGGCAAATGACATGGCGCAATGCCCGTTCGCGACCCAGCATCCGATCAGCGGCTCTTCGGGGTCGAACCTGACGGGTCCGTACCGGATCGTCCACCATACCACGGAAGGGGCCAGCGCCGCCGGCGCGTTCGCGGCCTTCGCCAGGGGCCGTTCCGACCCGCATTTCACGGTCGACCACACCAGCGTCTATCAGCACATCGACACCGGCGTCGCGGGGCGCGCGCTGGTCCATGCGAAGGGCGAGGAGGAGACCAACCGCGCCAGCGCGGTGCAGATCGAGGTGGTGGGCTTCGCCGGCGCGCCGAAGAACCCGCAGACGCTGCGCAACGTCGCGCGGCTGTGCCGCTGGATCGAGGACACGCATGGGGTGTCGAGGACATGGCCGTCCGGCCTGCCCCGCCCGCCCGTCGACGGCGCCGATCCCGGCGGCCACAACCGCGATCCGAAGATCTGGGCCACGCAGGGCGGCCATTACGGCCATTGCCACGTGCCGGAGAACGTCCACTGGGACCCCGCCTACACGCGGCTGGAGGTGGAATATGTGATGGGCGCGGCGTTCGACGCGGACGGCCACCTGACCAATCCGGGCGATCCCGCGATCAAGGCGCTCGCCAGCCGGCCGGTGGCGCTGGACGCGACCGAGCCAGCGGTGATGACCGATCACGCCGACGTCGGCGGGGACGATGACGGCGGCTGACACCGGTCGGCCGGCGCGGGCTTCCCGCCCGTTGGCGAAGGCCCGATCGTGCAGGTTCTGACCAGGGAGGAACGCGACATGGCCGATCCGGCGCCGCCGGTCCGGGATGGGGACGGGGACGGGAATGGGGACGGCGCCCGCGCGCCCGACGACGCGATCGGCATCGCGCTGTCGGGCGGCGGCTATCGCGCCATGCTGTTCCACGCGGGCGCGATCGTGCGGCTGTACGAGACCGGGTTGCTGGGCCGCGCCGCCCGCATCTCCAGCGTATCGGGCGGGTCGATCACGTCGGCCAAGCTGGCGCTGGAATGGCCGCGCGTCACCAGCCGCGACGCGCTGTTCGGGCATGTGGTCGAGCCGATCCGCCGGATGGCGGGGACCGGCATCGACGTGTCGGCGGTCCTTGGCGGCGTGTTCCTGCCGGGCTCGGTCGGCGACCGCGTGGCCGCCGCATACGCGCGCCACCTGTTCGGCGACGCGACGCTTCAGGACCTGCCGGTCGCGCCGGTCTTCGTCATCAACGCCACCAACGTCGAGACGGGCTCGCTGTGGCGGTTCAGCCGCGCCCGCGCGCGCGACTGGCAGGTGGGAGAGATCGCCGCCCCCCGGCTGCGCCTGGCCGACGCGGTGACCGCCTCGTCGGCCTTCCCGCCGGTCCTGTCGCCCTTCGTGCTCAAGGTCGGACCCGCCGACTTCACGACCGTGGAGGCGGGGGTGGACGCGTCCTTCCTCCGGGACATCGCGCTTACCGACGGCGGCGTGTACGACAATCTGGGGCTGGAGACGGTGTTCAAGCGATGCCGCACGCTGTTCGTGTCGAACGGCGGCGCGGCGCTGGCGCGGGACGGCTCGCCGGCGTCGGACTGGCTGGGCCACACCCGCCGCATCATCGACATCATCGACAATCAGGTCGGCGACGTCCGCACGCGGCAGCTGATCGAGACGCTGAAGCTGGACGACGCCAACCCGCTGCACCGACGCGGCGCCTATTGGGGGATCGGCGGCGATGCCGGGAGCCTCGGCCTGCCCGACTCGCTGCCCGCGCCGCTTGCGCGCACGCGCGAGCTGGCAGCGACGCCGACCAGGCTCAGCGCCATGCCCGCCGCCCTGCAGGAACGGCTGATGAACTGGGGGTACGTCGCCTGCGATGCCGCGGTCAGGCGGTGGTACCCCGCCGGCGGACCCTATCGCGCGCCGGCCCTGCCCTACCCGGCCAATCCCATCTGAACGCGGGGCCGATCCGAACGCAGGGTCATCCGAACGCGGGGGAGGCGCGCATGTACCGAACCGGGCCGGTGCGGCCTTGCTGGCAGAACGCATGACGGCGGATCGCGGCCGGGCGGGCGAGGGCCGGTGATCGGCCCCGCGGACGTCCTGCCCTATCTCGCCGCGGGCCTCACGCTTCTCTCCGGGATCGTCGGGTTCTTCTGGGCGCGCGGCGGCGAGCGCAACCGGGTCGGCGGGATCGGCTGGGCGGCGCTGGCCCTGCTGGTCACGGGCGGCGTGGTCACGATCGTCCAGACCCGCGTGCAGGCGAAGCGGACGGCGGCGGCGGCCGCG
>NZ_CAHJWW010000129.1 GCF_903643035.1 Sphingomonas bacterium
CATCAAGGCGGCGCCGGGTCGCCGTGGCGGTGATGCACCGCCCGGCCTTACCGACCAGGCCCGACCGGGTCCGGATCACAGAACAGGACAGCCCCGATGGCGATGAGTACTGGTGGCGGCGGCGACGCCAACGAACGGCCCATGTCGGACATCAACACGACGCCGCTCGTCGACGTCATGCTGGTGCTCCTCATCATCTTTCTGGTGACGGTCACGGTCGCGGTGCAGACGGTGAAGCTGAACCTTCCCGACGTGTCGTTCGACCCCACCACCACCAAGCCGGAGAACGTGTCGCTGTCGGTCACGACGGACGGCGCCGGCCAGTGCGCGGTGTTCTGGAACCAGTCCAAGGTCGGGCACGAGGAGCTGCTGAAGCTCGCGGTCGACAAGCTGAAGGCGGAGATCGCGCGCCAGGGCGGCGCCAACGCCGCCGGTCTCGACCTGCCCGAGGCGCATATCCGCGGCGACGTGAACGCGCCGTACAAGTGCATCGGCGCGGCGATCTATACGATGCAGATGGCCGGTTTCGCCAAGGTCGGCTTCATCTCGCAGCCCCCGCCCAACGGCACCGCCGGCAGCACCTTCTGATTCCCCACCCGCCTCGCGCATCCAGGAGTAGTTCCCAATGGCCATGAGTGCCGGCCGCGACGACGGCGAGCCGATGATGGAGATGAACACGACGCCGCTGATCGACGTCATGCTCGTCCTGCTCATCATGTTCATCATCACGATCCCGCCGCAGACCCATGCGGTGAAGATCGACCTGCCGCAGGGCAATCCGCCGCCGCAGACGGTCCTGCCCGACAAGAACACGCTGTCGATCAACCCCGCCGGCGTGGTGTCCTGGAACGGCGCGCCGGTCGATCAGGTGACGCTGACCCAGTATCTCGACGCGACGAAGCGACTGCCGACCGAGCCGGAGCTGCATTTCCAGCCCGACCCGGAGGCCAAGTACCAGAAGGTCGACCAGGTGCTCGCGATCATCAAGCGCGCGAAGATCGAGAAGCTGGGTTTCCTCGGCAACGAGCAATATTACCGGTCGTTCTGACGGCATTGGTACTCGCCAGACTATGCAAGGGCGGTCCTGCCGGACCGCCCTTTTTCGTGGGCGAAGCCTATGGTTGGCATCGTCACGAGCGCCGGGCCAATCGACGCTGGACCCGATCACGGGCTTCCGTCGGATCGCGTCATCCCGGACCTGTTCCTGGTCCACCCGGATACCGGCGACCCGGATCGGGGCGCGACGACTTCCGCCTGAAACAGATGTGGACCGCGGCCGTGTTCGGTGATCCCGCCCGGACGGACAGGCCTTCGCGTTCTTCCGCGAGAGCGCACACGTGGCCTTTCCCCTGGTGACGTTGGTAGCCCTTGGCGCCCGCCTTTGCGGGGGTACCGGTTGCCTGTCCGACACGTACGAGCACCGAACAGGTCCTGAAGGATGGGGCCGAGAACCGGGACTCCCGCCCATCGATGGGGGCCAAGGCGTTTCGATCCGTATGCATCGCTCCCCCAGGCCGTTTCCGCGAACCGCGCCGCGATGAGTCCCGGCCTTCGCCGGGACGACGGAGCCTGCCGATGAACGGCGAATCATAGCCGCCCCCCCCCCCCGCAGCTTCGGCGTCACAGCTTGGGCAGCGTCACCCCCTGCTGACGCATGTACTTGCCCGCCCGGTCGGCATAGCTCGTCTCGCACGGCTCGCTGCCGGCCAAGAACAGGAACTGGCACGCGCCCTCATTGGCATAGATGCGCGCGGGCAGCGGCGTGGTGTTGGAGAACTCCAGCGTCACATGCCCCTCCCAGCCCGGCTCCAGCGGCGTGACGTTGACGATGATCCCGCAGCGCGCATAGGTCGATTTGCCGAGGCAGATCACCAGCACGTCGCGCGGCACGCGGAAATATTCGACCGTGCGCGCGAGCGCGAAGCTGTTGGGCGGGATGACGCACACATCGGTCCTGCGATCGACGAAGCTGTTCGCGGCGAAGTCCTTGGGATCGACGATCGCCGAGTCGACGTTGGTGAAGATCTTGAACTCGTCCGCCACCCGCGCGTCGTACCCATAGGAGGACAGGCCGTAGGAGATGCACCCGTCCGCGCGCTGCGCCTCCACGAACGGCTCGATCATGCGGTGGGCGAGCGCCTGCTCGCGGATCCAGCGGTCGGCCATCACGGACATGCGGTCTGCTCCCCTCGTTCACACGCTCTTTCGGCAGCAGCGCGGCTGGCGAGGTCTGGCAGGACAGGCAGCCCCTGCCTCGCGCGCAGCCCCATGCCGCAGGCAAGGCTCAGCATGAAAGGTTCTGCGCTTGAGAGCGTACGGGGGACCTGGGTCAAACGATCTTCTCGGGCCTCGCGCGCAAGAATGGCTGGCAAGGCACCCTTGATCGAGAACGGCAACTCGGGTCCGCAACCGCCGTACTCGCGACAGACGGCAACCCAGCGAAGAACGAAGGCCGAGTTGCGATACGCCATGTCGGACCGGCGCTCCTGTTCAAGTTCGCGCCGACGGTCCCCCGCGATGATCTGTGCGTCGAGCATCGGTGCGATCTCCTCGCTGGACCAGGCAAGCGACGCGTGGCCGCCGCACCGGCCGTACTCCACGATCGCCTTCTCTCGCAGGATATTCCAGGGCGTCGGCGCGGTATCGACGTGTGCTGGAGGATCGACAGTCTCCCGCCGCGTTCGGGCATCCAGCATCCGATCGACCAGCTCGCGCCGGTCGGCCTGGTTCATGGAACCTAGCCGGATCGCTTCCCACGCAAGGCTCCCCGCCCTGAAGATGGTGATACCGCGGACGATCCGACCCAGGCTCATCGGCCTATCTCCACTGCCTCACCCCGTCATCCCAAGGTCCGCCGGCCCGAACGCGTGCGGCAGCAGCTCGCTCAACCGATAGCGTTCCACCGCCTCCCCCTCCGCCGCGGCGCAGATCACCGCAAGGTCGCGCCCGCCGACCTGCGCGGCCTCCATCAGCACCTGGCGGCATCGCCCGCACGGGCCGACCGGCGCGGTGCCCGTCGGCCGGCCGTCGGCGTCCATCGCGCCGCCGATCACCGCCACCGCCACCACGTCGCGCAGCCGCCCCGCGCTGCTCGCGACCGCCACCGCCACCGTCTCGGCGCACAGCGACAGGCCGTAGCTGGCGTTCTCGACGTTCGCGCCCGTCACCATGCCGCCATCCGCCAGCAGCAACGCCGCACCGACCGCGAAGCGGGAATAGGGCGCATGGGCACGGGTCGCCGCGTCCCGCGCCGCCGCGACAAGCTCCGCCTCCCGGGCCTGAACCTCAACCATCGTCATCCCCTGATGTGGAGCACGCAGATCAGCGTGAACAGCCGCCGCGCGGTGTCGAAGTCGACGTCGATCTTGCCCGCCAGCCGTCCGCGCAACAGTTCCGCCGCGTCGTTGTGCAGGCCGCGCCGCGCCATGTCGATCGTCTCGATCGCCTGCGGCGTGGCCGCGCGGATCGCCTCGAAATAGCTGTCGAGGATCGTGAAATAGTCCCGGATCGGTCGCCGGAACCGGCCCATCGCCAGCACCAGCGTCTCGAGGTGGCTGCCGTCCTCGCGGTGGAGGTGCAGGCCGAGCCGTCCGTCCTCCGTCTCCAGCCTCAGCCGGTAGGGGCCGGCATAGCCGTCGGCATGCTCGCGCTGCGGCGCGAAATGGTTCTCCTCGATCAGGTCGAAGATTGCGATCCGCCGCTCCTGATCGATATCCGCCGAGCGCCACGCGATGGTGCGCTCGTCCAGCGTGACATCGATGATCCGGGGGTCGGCCATCAGCCGGGCGTAGGGCCGATCCCGCGCGCCGACAATCGTCGCCCCAGAGCGCGGGCCGGGATGCCGGCCGGAGTGCCCGTCAGCTACGGGCGGCCGCCGGCTTATCCACAGTTTTCGCCGCATCGTGCTTGAGGGCGGCGGCACGCGGCTCCACAAGCGCGGGCATGGCCACGCTCGCATTTCCCCCTTCCAGTCCGTCCGGCGCCGCGACTCCCGACGCGACCGTCACCCTGCCGCAGAACGTGGAGGCGGAGGCGGCGATGCTGGGCGCGATGATGATCGACAACCGCCTCGCCGACGATCTGATCGACCGGTTGGAGCCGCAGCATTTCTTCGAACCCGTCCACGGGCGCGTGTTCGCCGCGATCAAGACGCTGCGGGGCAACGACATGCTGGCTACGCCCGTCACGCTGCGCCCGATGTTCGACGCGGACGAGGGGATGCGCGCGCTGGGCGGGCCGGCCTATCTCGCGCAGCTGACGGGATCGGGCGCCGGCCTCATCGGCGCGCGTCAGTTCGCGACCCAGATCTATGATCTGGCGATGCTGCGCGCGCTCGTGTCGGTCGGGCGCGGCCTCGTCGACCGGGCGATGGACACCAGCGAGGAGGTGAACCCGCGCGGCCAGATCGAGCTGGCGGAGACCGAGCTGTTCAAGGTCGCCGCCGACGGCGGCGCCGAGAACGCCGTCAAGACATTCGCGCAGGCCACCACCGCGGCGGTGAAGATGGCCGAGCGCGCGCTGAACTCGGGCGGGCACCTGTCGGGGGTGACGACGGGGCTCGATTCGATCAACGCCAAGATCGGCGGCATGCACCATTCGGACCTGATGATCCTCGCCGGCCGCCCCGGCATGGGCAAGACGTCGCTCGCCACCAACATCGCCTTCAACGCCGCGCGCCGCTGGATGCGCGACATGGCGGACGGCATCGCGCCCGACAAGTCGGTGGGCGCCAAGGTCGCCTTCTTCAGCCTGGAGATGAGCGCGGACCAGCTCGCGACCCGCATCCTGGCCGAGCAGTCGCGGATCAGCTCCGAGTCGCTGCGCATGGGCAAGATCAGCCGCGCCGAGTTCGGCCAGCTCGCCGCCGCCGCCGCGGAGCTGGAGCAGCTGCCGCTGTTCATCGACGATACCGGTGGCTTGAGCATCGGCGCGCTGCACACCCGCGTCCGGCGGCTGCAACGGCGGCACAACAACGAGATCGGGCTGGTGGTGGTCGACTATCTCCAGCTGCTCAGCGGCTCGGGCAAGGGATCGAGCGACAACCGCGTCCAGGAGATATCGGAGATCAGCCGCGGGCTGAAGACGCTGGCCAAGGACCTGAACGTGCCCGTTCTGGCGCTGTCGCAGCTCTCGCGCGCCGTCGAGCAGCGCGAGGACAAGCGCCCGCAGCTGAGCGACCTGCGCGAATCGGGGTCGATCGAACAGGACGCGGACATGGTGTGGTTCGTCTACCGCGAGGATTACTACGTCGCCGCCAAGGAGCCCAAGCGGCCCGTGGAGGGCGACGACGCGCGCGCCTTCGAGGATCATGCCCGCTGGGCGAGCGACATGGAGCGGGTGTACGGCCTGGCCGAGCTGATCGTCGCCAAGCAGCGCCACGGCGCGACCGGCAAGGTGACGCTGAAGTTCGAGCCGAGCGTGACGCGTTTCTCGGATTACGCCGGCTATTGAGGCGGCAAGGAACGGCGCCCGGGTGCAGGGCCTGGCACTGCTCCGCCCGGCGAGTCGGCCGGAGACTGGGGTCACGAAGCGCCGCCATGACCGCGACCTGCCGGCCGGACCGACGGCGGAGGTGGTGCGGGTGGTCGGGGTCGAACCGACACTCCTTGCGGAACCGGATTTTGAGTCCGGCGCGTCTACCAATTCCACCACACCCGCGTGGTCCGGTGGCGATGCCATACCGGAGGGCGGCGCGTCCAGCCCCCTCGGTCGCTCGTGGCGACGACGAAACGGCGTGCCGATACGCCGTCCCATGTCGATCGCGGAGCCCTACAGCTTGATGAGCTCGACCCGGCGGTTGGCGGCCTTTCCCGCCTCGTCCACATTGGTCGAGACCGGGTTCGTGCGGCCATAGCCCTTCGCCTGAAGGCGGTCCGCCCCGATCCCTCCCGCGACGAGCGCCGCCAGCACGGCCTTGGCCCGGCCGTCCGAGAGCGCCAGATTGTGTTCGTCGGTCCCCGTGTCGTCGGTGTAGCCGTTGATTGCGAGCCTCAGCGAAGGGTCGGCTTTGAGCAAGGCGATCACCGCGTCCATCTGCGCGCCTGACGTCGGCAAGACCCGGGTCTGGTCGGTCGCGAAGTTGACGTGGATCACGGCCTTCCCTGTCCTGTCGAGGTCGGCCTTCAGCTGATCGGGCGGCAGCAGGGCAGCGGTCGCCACGAACGCCGCCGTCTCGACGACGGCGAGCGAGGCTTGCGCGGTCGTCGTCGCGTAGTGGATCCATATCTCGTCGGTCGGGCGATGGACGACCCAGGTCTCGGCGGGACTGTTCCATACGTCCCCGAGCCCCATCAGCAGTTCCTGCCGCGTGGCGTCGGGAATGGCGTCGATCGTCTCGTTCGGGATCTTCGCTTCGCTGACCTTGACCGCACCCGCCTGCTGAAACAGCGCATGCATGTTCTTCTGCAGCTCATAGGAACTGAAATCGTCGCTTTTGGGCGCGATGATGGTCACCATGTAGGTCTGACCTTCGACGTCCTTGAACGCCTTGCCCATCCAGAACAGGAAATGGCCGAAGCCGGGAGGCTTGGGCGTGTTCTGCGGCGCGTATTTCGGCGGCAGCCCGAAATACGGGAACTTGCCGAGCGGCGCGTTCGAGATCGGCACGCTGGCGATCGTGAAGTCCGCCGGCCCCGGCGCGACGGGGGGCGTAACCGGAGTCGGAGTGGAAGTCGCCGCCGCCGTCGCCGCCGATGCGTTGAGAGTGACGGCGTCGTCAGCCCCGGACTTGTGACCGCAGGCGGTGGCGAGGACCGCGAGCAGTACGATCGGCGTAGACCTCCGCATAGGTTCCCCCTTGTCGGCCGCGATGCCGAAGCTAACAGCATCCGCCGGCGGTCGCAATCGAGCCGGACTGGTCAGGGCGGCTGCCCTCGCTGGACCGGCTCGCGGCGATCGGTCATGATGAGGAACCGCATTTTGATGGGGCAGCGCGGGCGACCGAGCCGGTGATCCTCCACTGGACCGAAAGGAGTGTCTCAGGGCGACATGTTGGCAGGTATCATGCTCATCGCGGCCGGAGTGGCGGGCCTTCTCTGGTGCAACAAGCGCGCGTTCGACCGTCGGAATGCCGCCGGCGTTCAAGAGTTCAGATCCTATGGCCACTCGCTCGGCGTGCGTACGCTTGAGCGGTTGGCCCGGCTCGGGGGCCTGATCCTGATCCTGGGCGGGTTCGGAAGGTTCGTGATGGTGCTGGCGACGGGGCACTAGCCCTGTCGAGAGCGAGTGCTGCATCTGCCATAGTGCCGACCTGATCCGCGCTGGACAGGACCAGCTGTGATCGACGGGGAAGACTGCGCAGGTGTCTGCCACGCGCGGCAAGTCGTCCGTCCGTGCGTCGATCCGGCCTGGCCTGGCTGCGTCATGGGCGTAGATGGAGATTGCCGTTCGCTGCATTGCAGCATAGCGTCCGCCGATGCGGATCGCGATCGTCGATGACAGTGCCGGACGCGCCGCCATCATCGCGGAAGGGCTGCGCGACGCGGGACTGACTGATACGGTCGTGCTGACGGAGCGGCACGCGCTGCTCGCCCGGTTGGAGGCGATCGCGCCGGAGGTGGTCCTGGTCGACCTGGAGAATCCCAGCCGCGACGTGCTGGAGGAGTATTTCGTGATGTCGCGCGCGCTCGCACGGCCGATCGCCATGTTCGTCGATCAGAGCGACGAGGAGACCACCGCCGCGGCGGTCGACGCGGGCGTGTCCGCCTATGTCGTCGCCGGGCTGTCGCGCCAGCGGATCAAGCCCGTGCTCGACCTGGCGATCCGCCGCTTCCAGGCGTTCTCGCGGCTGAAGGCGGAACTGCACGAGGCGCGCACCGCGCTGGCCGACCGCGCCGCCGTCGATCGCGCCAAGGCGATCCTGATCCGCCGCCGCGGCCTGGACGAGCCGGCGGCCTATGCGCTGCTGCGCCGCCACGCGATGGCGTCGAACCGGCGGATCGCGGAGGTCGCCGATGCGATCGTCACCGCCGAGGCGCTGATGGGAGACGCGCCGGGACGCTCGACCCGATCCGCCTTGGCTTCCTGCCGCTCGTCGACGCCGCGCTGCCGATCGTCGCGCGCGAACAGGGGTTCGCCGAGGCGGAAGGCATCCGGCTCGACCTGGTGCGGGACCTCAGCTGGGCGACGGTGCGCGACCGGTTGCTATATGAACAGACCGACGCCGCGCACCTTCTGGCCCCGCTCGCGATCGCCACCACGCTCGGCCGGGGGCGACCCGCGGTGCCGCTGGCGGTGCCGTTCGTCCTCGGCCTGAACGGCAACGCGATCACGCTGTCGCCGGCGCTGGCCGACGCCGTGGCTCCCGGCGAGGGGCTCGGCGATCCGCGCGCGGTCGGCGAGCGG
>NZ_CAHJWW010000130.1 GCF_903643035.1 Sphingomonas bacterium
GGCGACACGATCTCGGCCATCGTTCTGCCGACGAACACGGCCGACACCGGGAACAACTTCGGCGAGCTCCGGCCGGGCGCGCGTCTCGGCCCTGCTGGGCCTGCCCTCGCTCGGCCCTGGCACCGGTCGCGCGCGGGAGGGCGGACGCTTCCTGCGCGAGACGCTCGGCGCCATGGTCGACGAGCGTGGCCCGGACGGTGGCGGCGACGACTTCTTCGGCGGCCTAATCGCCGCGCTGTTCGCCCGGTATCCGGCGGCCGAGGCGCGCGAGCTGGCGATCGACAACGCCATCACCTTCTACGTGGCGGGGCACGAGACCACCGCCAACGCGCTGACATGGACGATCTACCTGCTCGCGGCGCAGCCCCTGCTCCAGGAAGAGCTGCGCACGGAGGCGCGCGCCGCGCTGTCGTCCGGCGAGGTCGGCGATCTGGACACGCGCCTGCCGCTCCTGCGGGCGACGCTCGACGAGGCGCTGCGGCTGTACCCGCCGGCGCCCCGGCTCGACCGCGAGGCGCTGGCCGCCGACGATCTCGGCGGCGTCAGGGTGGCGAGGGGCGACATCGTATCGATCTGGCCGTTCGTCGTGCATCGGCACGCCGAACTGTGGGACCGGCCGGACGCGTTCGACCCGGCGCGCTTCTCGCCGGCGCGCAAGGCGCTGCTGCACCGTCACCAATACCTGCCGTTCGGCGCGGGTCCGCGGGTATGCGTCGGCGCGCGCTTCTCGATCGTGGAGGCCCTGACCGTGCTGGCGCACTGGCTGGCGGCGCGGCGTTTCGCGACGTCGCCCGGCCAGCGGCCGAGCCCGGTGGGCCGCGTCACCCTGCGGCCGGAAAACGGCATGCCGCTGGTCATGTCGACGCTTTGAAACCGCGCCGCGTCGGCGGGCCAGCCGACGACTTGGGAGGATGCCCGGCTTTTTCGGCGCCATGGCATCGCGTCCGGTTGCGCGCTTCCCCACCTATGGGCCATCAGCCGGTACAGGAGCCGCCCATGTTCATCGCCATGAACCGTTTCCAGGTCACTCCCGGCGGGGAGGAGGCGTTCGAGCAGGTCTGGCTCTCGCGCGACTCCCATCTGGCCGGCGTGCCCGGCTTCGTCGAGTTCCACATGCTGCGCGGCCCTGTGGCCGAGGACCACGTCCTCTACTCCTCGCACACGATCTGGCGATCGCGCGACGATTTCGAGGCGTGGACCAGATCGGAGGCTTTCCGGGCCGCGCATCGCGGCGCGGGCGACCACAAGCCGCTGTACCTCGGGCCGCCCCGCTTCGAGGGTTTCGAGGTCATCCAGACGGTCGGCGCATCGTGACCGACCTCAGGCGTCCGGCGACGCTGGCCCGCGCGTCGGAAGCGGTCGAGCGCGTGGTCGGCGCGGTGACGTCCCCGATCGTCATGGCCATCGCCGCGCTCAACCGGCGCATGCTGCCGCCGCGCGATGCACCGCATCCGCTGCTCACCGGCATCCACGAGCCGATGACGCAGGAGCTGACGCTGGACGACCTGGCGGTCGAGGGCGTCATCCCGCCCGAGCTGGACGGCCGCTATGTGCGCATCGGCCCCAACCCGGCCGCGCCCGACCCGCGTTCCTACCACTTCTTCACCGGCGACGGGATGCTCCACGGCATCCGGATCCGCGATGGCCGTGCGCTCTGGTACCGCAACCGCTGGATCCGCTCGACCGAGGTGGCCAGGGCCAGGCACGTCGCCGCGGCTCCGGGACCCCGGCACGTCTTCGACACGGTCAACACCAGCGTGCTCGCCCACGCTGGCAGCGGATGGGCGCTGGTGGAGGCGGGCAGCACGCCTGTCCGCTTCGACGAGCATCTGGAGGCGCAGCGGTACGACGATTTCGGCGGCACGCTGCCAGGTTCCTTCACCGCGCATCCGCGCCGCGATCCGGCGACAGGCGAACTCCACGCGCTATGCTACGAGGCGACCGATCCCAGGCGGATCCGCTACAACGTCGTTGATACCGCCGGCCGCGTGAGGCGATCGATCACGATTCCCGTCGCGCACGGGCCGCTGATCCACGATTGCGCCATCACGAAGCGGTACGTCATCGTGATGGACCTGCCGCTCACCTTGTCGATGCGGGTGGTGCTGGCGGGGCACGGCTTCCCGTACCGCTGGAACGAGAAGCACGCCGCGCGGATCGGGCTCCTGCCGCGCGACGGCGAAGCGGACGACATCCGCTGGTTCCCGCTCGACCCCTGCTTCGTCTTCCATACCGCGAACGCGTTCGACCTGCCCGACGGGCGCGTCGCGCTCGACGTCATCGCCTATGACCGGATGTTCGCCGGTGAGAACGTCGCTCCCGACGAACAGCCGCGCGGCCTGGAACGCTGGACCATCAACCCGCAGGACGGGACGGTGCGGCAGGTCCGCATCGATCCCGCGCCCCAGGAGCTGCCGACGATCGACGAACGCCGCACCGGCCTGCCCTATCGCTACGTCTACGCGCTCGGCCTGCCGGACCAGCTGACGGAGACGCTGGTAGGCGAGGCTCCGCTGCTGAAGCACGATCTGGAACGCGGGACGCGGCACCTGCACGAGTTCGGGCCGGGACGCGTGGCGGGGGAGTTCGTCTTCGTGCCGCGATCTCCCGATGCGGACGAGGACGACGGCTGGCTGATGGGCCTGGTCATCGACGCCGACGGGCGCACCACCGCGCTCGAGATACTCGACGCTCGCGCGGTGGAGGCGCCGCCCGTCGCAATCGTCCGCATCCCGCACCGTATCCCGCCGGGTATCCACGGCGCCTGGCTGGAAGCGCCGCGCCCGACCTGATCCGGCATGGGCTGATCCGGCATGGGCTGACTTGACTTGGACGGCGCGCGGCGACGTGCGCGTTCAGGCGGCCCAGTCCGCCGCCACCGTCACACGCCCGCCCGGCGCCAGCACGCCTTGCGCCATCGCGACCGGCACCATGAAGCGCCGTCCGTCCGCCCGCTCGACGTCCAGCAGGTCGCCCGCGCCGAAATCCTCCACCGCCGCGACATGGCCGAGCAGCGTGCCTTCCATGTCGTGGACGGGCAGGCCGATCAGGTCCGCATGATAATACTCGCCCTCCCCCAGTGGCGGCAGCGAGGCGCGGGGGACAGTCAGCAACGTACCGCGCAACCGCTCGGCGGCCTCGCGGTCCTCCACTTCCTCGAACCGGGCGACGAGTCCGCGCAGCGACGCCAGCGTCAGCGCGCCGCCGTTGAAGGAACGGAAGGCGGCAAGGTCGTCGGTGAACGGCTTCACCTTCATCTCGCCGCCTATGCCGTGCGCGCCGGTGACGGCCGCCATGACCACCACCGACGGATCGGCGGCGGCGCGGGCGCCGGTCGCCGGCTCAGCCTTGCGGAGAGCCGGGCTGCTGGGGGGCGCTGTCGTCGTCGCCTTCGGCCGGCGCCTTGGCCGATTCGCCCCGGTTGGTGGTGGCGTCCTCGTCGTCATCGGCGGCGGTGCGCGGATCCGGATTGGGGTTGGTCATGGCGGAAGGCTCCTCTTATGGAAGCCTTCCAACGCATGACCATGCGAAACGGTGCGAGGCGCAGTTCAGGCCTCGACCGTATCGGCGGCGGGTTCCGGTACCGGGTTCGCGGCGGCGAGCTTCTCCGCGCGCTCCTCGGCTCGCTCCTTGGCCTTGTCGCCGGGCTCGCCCTTCTTGGGGTTGGAGCGCGCCGCACGCTCCTTGATGCCGGCCGCGTCCAGGAAGCGGGCGACGCGGTCGGTCGGCTGCGCGCCGACGCCCAGCCAGTGCTTCGCACGGTCGGCGTCGAGCTGGATGCGCTCTGCCGAGTCCTTGGCCAGCAGCGGGTTGTAGGTGCCGATCTTCTCCAGATACTTGCCGTCGCGCGGGCTGCGCGCGTCCGCCACCACGATCCGGTAATAGGGCCGCTTCTTGGAGCCGCCGCGCGACAGGCGAATGGAGAGTGACATCGATAGTTCCTTGATTAGGTAGTTGAACGGATCGGAGCAGAGACGCTCCGGGTAATCATTTCCGGCCGAAGCCGCCCCTGAACTGCGGCGGCAGGCCCCCGGCGCCCGGCAGCCCGGGCAGGCCGCCGGCCTTGCCCATCATGCCACCCAGGTCCGCGCCGCCCAGCGCGTTGCCGAGCCCGGCCATGCCGCCGCCCGGACTACCCTTGCCGAGCATCGCCATCATGCCCTTCAGGCCGCCCATCTTGCGCAACTTCTTCATCGCGCCTGCCATTTCCTGATGCATCTTCAACAGCTTGTTGACGTCCTGTACCGACGTGCCGCTACCCTTGGCGATGCGGATCTTGCGCTTGGCGTTGATGAGCTCGGGCTTGCCGCGCTCCTTGAGCGTCATCGAAGTGATGATCGCATCCATGTGGATCAGCACCTTGTCGTCCACGCCCGCGGCGGCGGCCTGCGCCTTCTTCATGCCGGGGATCATGCCCGCCAGCGCGCCGATGCCCCCCATCCGCCGCATCTGCGCGAGCTGCCCGCGCAGGTCGTCGAGGTCGAACTGCCCCTTCGCCATGCGGGCCGCCATACGCTCGGCGTCCTCGACCTGGATCGTCTCGGCCGCGCGCTCGACGAGGCTGACGACGTCGCCCATGCCCAGGATGCGCCCCGCGACGCGCTCGGGGTGGAACGCCTCCAGCGCATCGAGCTTCTCGCCGGTGCCGGCGAACTTGATCGGCTTGCCGGTGACGGCACGCATCGACAGCGCCGCGCCGCCACGCGCATCGCCGTCCATCCGCGTCAGCACCACGCCCGTCAGCGGCACCTGATCGGAGAAGTTGCGCGCGACGTTGACCGCATCCTGCCCGGTCAGCGCATCCACGACCAGCAGGATCTCCTGCGGTTGCGAGACGTCCGCCACCGCCCGCATCTCGTCCATCAGCGCCTGGTCGACGTGCAGCCGGCCGGCGGTGTCGAGCATCAGCACGTCGAAACCCTGGAGCCTCGCTGCCTGAAGCGCGCGGCGCGCGATCTCGACGGGCTGCTGCCCCGCCACGATCGGCAGCGTCGCGACGTCGACCTGCGTGCCCAGCGTCGCAAGCTGCTCCTGCGCGGCGGGCCGGTTGACGTCGAGCGACGCCATCATCACCCGCTTGGCGCCGCGCTCCTTCAGGCGGCGCGCGATCTTGGCGGTCGTAGTCGTCTTGCCCGATCCCTGCAGGCCGACCATCATCACGATCGCGGGCGGCGCGACGTTCAGCTCCAGCTCGGTCTCGCCCGCGTTCTCCGGGGCGCCGCCCAGCATCGCGACGAGCGCGTCGTGGACGATCTTGACCACCTGCTGCCCCGGCGTGATCGAACGCAGCACGTTCTGGCCGATCGCTTGCTCGGTGGCCTTGTCGACGAACTCGCGCGCGACGGGCAGCGCCACGTCCGCCTCCAGCAGCGCCACGCGCACCTCGCGCATCGCGGCGCGCACGTCCGCCTCCGTCAGCGCGCCGCGCCCGCGCAACCGGTCGAAGACGCCGCCAAGCCGGTCGCTCAGGCTCTCGAACATGGGCTTGGACTCCTCGAACGGCAGGTTGAGCGACAGGTCGTTCGGCAGGCCCAACGCAAAAGCGCCGGCGGGCGAAACCTCGCCGGCCAGCGCGTTCGAAGGGCGCCGCCTCGCGAAAACATCCAGGCGCTATACGTTGCACGACGTAGTTGGGCAAGCATCGTGACTTCGACGCCGCCCCGCCCTAGAGGCGCGGGCGATGGCACCCCCTTCCCCCACCTGGCACGACAAGCTGCTCGGCGGCTTCCGGCGCACGTCGGATCGCCTGCTCGGCAACCTTGCCGGCATCACCACCGGCCGGCTCGACGACGAACAGCTCGACGAGATCGAGGAGGCGCTGATCGCGTCCGATCTCGGCCCCGCGACCGCCAGCCATGTCCGCGCCCGCCTCGCCGACGTCGGCGTCGAGCGCAACATGGAGGAACTGGGCATCCGCCTGGTCGTCGCCGACGAGGTCGAGGCGACGCTGGCGAAGGTCGCGCGGCCACTCCAGATCGACGCCTTCCCGCGCCCGCAAGTGATCCTGGTCATCGGCGTCAACGGATCGGGCAAGACGACCACCATCGCCAAGCTCGCGCACCTGTTCCTCGAACAGGATTACGCCGTCATGCTGGCGGCGGGCGACACGTTCCGCGCCGCCGCGATCGGCCAGCTGCGCACCTGGGCCGAGCGGGTGGGCGTGCCGATCGTCACCGGACCCGAAGGCGGCGATGCGGCCGGCGTGGTGTGGGACGCGGTGAAGAAGGCGACGGAGATCGGAACGGACGTGCTGATCGTCGACACCGCCGGGCGGCTCCAGAACAAGCGCGAGCTGATGGACGAGCTTGCCAAAATCCGCCGCGTGCTCGGCCGCATCAACCCGGCCAGCCCGCACGACGTCGTTTTGGTGCTCGACGCGACGACGGGCCAGAACGCGCTCAACCAGATCGAGGTCTTCCGGGACGTCGCCGGGGTGACCGGGCTGGTGATGACGAAACTGGACGGCACCGCGCGCGGCGGCGTGCTGGTGGCGGCGGCCGAGCGGTTCGGCCTGCCGATCCACGCGATCGGCGTCGGCGAGGGAGTGGGCGACCTGCGCCCGTTCGATCCCAACGAGGTCGCGCGCATCATCGCCGGCGTGGACGCAGGAGTGGCGCGATGAACGGCAACGTGTCCCCGCGGGCCGCCGGCGGATCGCCCGGCTGGCGCGTCGCGATCGACTATGCGCCGCTGGTGGTGTTCTTTCTCGCCAATTTCCTGATGCCGGGGGAGGCGGCGCGCCGGATCGTGGTGGCGACCACCGGATCGCTGTCGGGGCTGGGGCGGATGGAGGCGCTGGTGATCGCCAAGGTGATCGTCGCCACCGCCGCCTTCGTCGTCGCGACGATCGGGGCGATGCTGGTCAGCCTCGTCAGGTTGCGCGCGATATCGCCGATGCTGTGGATCTCGGGCGGGCTGGTCGTCGTGTTCGGCGGGCTGACGATCTATTTCCAGAACCCCAATTTCATCAAGGTGAAGCCGACGATCGTCTACGTGACGCTGTCGGGCGTGCTGTGCTTCGGGCTGGCGACCGGACGCCCGCTCCTCCAGCAGCTGCTCGGCAGCGCCTATCCGGGGCTCTCGCCGGCGGGATGGCGGCGGCTGACGGTGAACTGGACGATCTTCTTCGTCGGCATGGCGATCGTCAACGAGGCGGTATGGCGACTGACGGCACCGCGGCCGGGCGACGATCCGGCAGTGTGGGTGCTCTACAAGGTATGGGTGGCGATCCCGATCACCATCGTGTTCGCGATCGCCAACGTGCCGATGCTGATGCGCCACGGCCTGACGCTCGACGGCGGCGATGCGGCGACGCGCGAGCTGCCGCCTGAGTGACGCGACACGCGAGGGGGCGCCCGTCGTGGCGCCCCCCCACGTCCCCGCGGCGGCTCAGCCGACCGCGGACTCGTACCGGCGCCCCGCCTCGTCCCAGTTCACGACGGTCCACCATGCCTTCAGATAGCCGGGACGGTCGTTCTGGTACGTCAGGTAATAGGCGTGCTCCCACACGTCGTTACCCAGGATCGGCGTGCCCTTGTCGGCGACGGCGTCCATCAGCGGGTTGTCCTGGTTCGGCGTCGAGGTGACCTTCAGCGCGCCCGAGGAGTCCGCGATCACCCAGGCCCAGCCCGAACCGAACTGGCCCACGCCCTTGGTGCCGAAATCCTCCTTCAGCTTGTCGAGGCCGCCATAGGCGTCGATCGCCTCGGCCAGCTTCCCGCTCGGGCCGCCGCCGCCGGCGGGACCCATGATCTTCCAGAAGAAGTCATGGTTCCAGAACCCGCCGCCGTTGTTGCGCACCAGCGGCGGCAGCGACGAGACCATGCCGAGGATGTCCTCGATCGACTTGCCGGCCAGCTTGGGGTCAGCCGCGACGCCCTCGTTCAGCTTGTCGGTATAGGCCTTGTGGTGCTTGTCGTGATGGAAGGTCATCGTCTCCTTCGAGATCGTCGGCTCCAGCGCGTCATAGGCATAGGGCAACGGGGGAAGGTCGAAGGCCATCGGACGTCTCCTGTGGGTGGTCGGGCGCTGAACGCCCCGGCCGTTCCTTGGCTCCGGGGCGGTGGGCGCGCAAGCGGTCCCGTTCCCTTCCCCGCCCATCCCGGAGGTATGGAGACTATCCGCCGATCAGCCCGTGCCGCCTCAGCGCGTGGCGCAGCTGGTCGTAGCTCAGCCCGAGTGCCTGCGCGCAGGCGCGCTGGTTGAAACGGTGCTCGGCGAGGCTGCGCGCCAGCAGCTCGCGCTCGAACCGGGCGACGCGGCTCCTGAAGTCGGACGGCCCCGCCTCGCAGGCGGCGACCACCTCGTCGTGCGGATCGGGAGCCGCGGCGGCCG
>NZ_CAHJWW010000131.1 GCF_903643035.1 Sphingomonas bacterium
CCGCGCCGGTCAGCGCGGCGCCCACGGCGGCGGCGCGGTCGGCGCCCAGCTTGGCGTTGGCGGCATCCGATCCTCGCGCATCCGCATAGCCGACGAGCCGGACGGCCGCCTTCGGATAGGCGGCCAGGATCTGCGCCAGCGCCGACAGCGTCGGCTTGTCGTCGGCCCTGATCTGCGCGGAAGCCGTGTCGAAGTTGAGCTTGTCGAACGTGAAGGTCCGCGGCGCGGCGGCATCGCCGGCGAGGAACGCCTGAAGATCGTAGTTCAGCGTCTGCGGCTGAAGGTCGACCGTCCTGCCGCCGGGCAGCGCCACATGCTTGATCGCGACGGGCGGCGTGGTCGTGGCGGTGCCGGCCGGCGCCGGTGCGACGACGGCGTCATCGTGCCGGTTGCAGCGGCTGAGCGCCAGCAACGCGGCCAGGATGCCGAGCACCAGCGCGATCCACGCCAGCCAGTTGGTCTTCTTCTTCTCGATATGGATTTCGCGCGGCGAGGCGCCGCGCGTGTCGTTCGGATCAGCCATTGGTGATGCTCCCTGTTGATTCGTCGGACGGCCGTTCGACCGTCGCGCGCGTCGCGCGGAGCGTGACCGGGATCGCGACGCGCTCCTGCGTCTGCTCCCGCGTGACATGGATTTCCTCGATGACGAACAGCCGCTTCTCGACCACCAGCCGCTCCTCGACGAGCGAGACGATCGTGGTGCCGCCCTCCTCGCGCGGGGGCGGCGCGCTGTCGACGGCCCGATCCACCTTGAACCGCTCGACCTTCAGCGCGCCGCGGGCGAGGACCTCCTCGACCAGCACTTCGCGCTCCTCGACGGAGGTGCGAACGCGGACCGCATCGGTCTGCACGTCGATCTTGTCGACGGTGACGGACTCTTGGAATACGGGAACGCGGAGCGTCGGGTCGTCGCGGTCTGGCATGAATAGCCGATCATGGCTGCGAGACCATCGGGCATGGCTTCCTCGCTATCTGGCTTACCACCTTACGCCGCCCGTGCGGCATCCAGCCTTCCAGACGGGACAGGGCGTTAACAGCCCTGACAAACGCTGGTTCCGCGATCCGCCGAAAAACATCCCCTGCCCCGAGAATGCCGGCACCGTCGCCGGAACGGCCGCACCAGACATGGTTGCGCCCGGAACGTTCGGAGGTGAAGCGGCGTCATCGGGCTTGTGCACAAAGTCCAGCCATTTGCATGTGGTAGAACCGATTTGTTTCCGACCGTCTATCGGCCGCCTTCATGATCCCGCGACAGATTGGATACGCTTGCGATCCATGTCTTGTATGGTGCGTCGCAATATTACCTAAGTGTCTCTACCCGGTCTAATGCACTTTGTTGAACAGTGTTCTAAATACATGATGATCTTGTCATACCGAAAGTAGTTTATAAGTGTTCAACAAGGCGAATCTCATGTCCATGGGATGATAATCCCGAAGATAATCTATCGAGACAGTTCTCGATCGTAATATATCTCCAGTATAGGGCTTCGGTCTTGTATCTAGTCACGCACGCCCGATCATGCGGTTTAACAATCATGTCATGGTGGAGGAATTGATGGCCGACCTGAACCAGCACGCATTTGCCAGCTCCACGTTTCCGCCACTCGCCGGCGCGGCGCTGGTCGGAAGTCCCGCCAGCGAGACGACGCTGAGCGTGACGGTCCGCGTGCGCCGGAAACCGGGAGCACCGGAACTGCCGTCCGCGACGACGCAAGGCCAGCTACCCGCGGGAAGCCGCACCCACCTCACGCGCGAGCAGTTCGCGGAACGGTATGGCGCCGCGTCCGCCGATCTGGATCGGGTCAAGTCGTTCGCCTCCACGCACGGACTGAGCGTTACGACGAGCGATGCGGCGAGGCGCAGCGTCACCGTGGAGGGGACGGCCGCGCAGATGGATGCGGCGTTCGGGGTGGAGTTGAGGCACTACCACACCGGGGCGATCGCCTATCTAAGCCACGCCGGCGAGGCGAGCGTTCCCGCCGACCTCGCGGAGATCGTCGAGAGCGTTCACGGGCTCGACACGCGACCGCTCGCCCAGCCGCTCAACCGGCAGGCACCTTCGCTGGGGGCGGGGATTTCGGCGCCGCTGGGAACGGCTCCGCTGCTCCCGGCCCAGGTCGCGCGGCTCTATGACATCCCCACGAACTCCGCGGCCGGACAGTGCATCGCCATCCTCGAGTTCGGTGGCGGATACCTTCCCGGCGACGTCCAGCAGTATTTCGGCACGATCGCCCACCTGCCGGTCCCCGACGTCACGTCCGTCGGCGTCGACAACGCGACCAACGCACCCGGAGACCCGGCTGACAGCGAGGTCATCCTCGATATCGCCGTGGCGGGATCGGTCGCGCCGGGAGCGAAGATCGTCGTCTACTTCGCCCCCAACACGGGACAGGGGTGGATCGACTGCATCAGCACCGCGATCCATGACGCGGTCCACCGGCCGACGACGATCTCGATCAGCTGGGGCGGCGACGAGAGCGGTTGGGGCAGCGTCGCCAATACCATCAGCAACGTGCTCGCCGAGGCGGCCCATCTCGGCATAACGGTGTTCGCATCCTCCGGGGACAGCGGATCGGAGACGCCGCCGCAGGTGCTCTATCCGGCGTCCGACCCGAACATCATGGCGTGCGGCGGCACGACGATCTCGAACGTGTCGGGCCTCAACTTCACGCAGTCGGCCTGGTCCGGCAGCGGCGGCGGCGTCAGCAACACGTTCGCCAGACCGATCTGGCAATCCTGGGCCAACGTTCCGCCCTCGAAGAACCCGGCCGGCCACGTCGGCCGCGGCGTACCCGACATCGCCGGCAACGCCGATCCCGCGAGCGGATACGCGCTGATCCTGAAGGGCAGTTCGATCGGCGTGTGGGGCGGGACGAGTGCCGTCGCGCCGTTCTATGCCGGCATGGTCGCCGTGCTGAACGCGAGCTTCGCCGCGCCGCTCGGCTTCATGAACGGCAACGCCTATGCGCTCAAGGGACCTTTCGCGTTCGACGACGTCACCGCCGGGAACAACGGCGCCTATACCGCCGGTCCGGGTTGGGACGCCGTGACCGGCCTGGGCAGCGTCAATGGCGCCAATTTCGCGACCGGGCTGTTCGGCGTCGGCCTCCCGCCCGCCATCGTGACGTTCAAGAACCAGCTCTTCATGGCGTGGAAGGGCATAGAGTTCGACGACCGCATCTTCACCACGCATTACAACGGCTCGACCTGGGCGCCCCAGTCCAGCGTGCCGAACGTCGCGACGAGTTCCGGCGTCGCGCTCGCCGCGTTCAACAGCCAATTGTATATGGCCTGGAAGGGCGCGGGGAACGACCAGAACATATACTGGTCGCACTTCAACGGGATAAACTGGACGCCGCAGCAGCAGATCCCCGGTATCGCGACCAGCACCGGGCCCCGGCTCGCCCTTTTCCAGAACAAGCTGTTCATGGCGTGGAAGGGCATGGAAGACGACCAGCGCCTCTGGTGGTCGAGCTTCAACGGGTCGGTCTGGGCGCCGCAGCAGTCGGTCCCGGGAGTGGGCAGCAGCGTCGGGCCGGCGATCGCCGCCTTCGGCACCGGCCTGGTCGCGGTCTGGAAGGGTCAGTTCGGCGATCCCGGCCTGTGGTACTCGACGTTCAACGGTTCCGCCTGGGCGCCGCAGAAGCAGATCGTCAACACGGGGTCGAGCGAGGGGCCGTCGCTGGCCGTGTTCAACAACCAGCTGTTCGCGGCATGGAAGGGCGAGTTCTCCGACGAGCGGCTCTGGTACGCCTCCTACAACGGCTCGACCTGGACGCCGCAGAAGCAGATCTCGTTCTTCGGCAGCAGCGTCGGTCCGGGGCTGACGTCGTACAACGGCAAGCTGGTCGCTGTCTGGAAAGGCATCCATGGGGACGACAGGATATGGTACAGCGCGTTCGAGGGAACGACCTGGGCCAACCAGCAGATCGTTCCGGGCGTCGGCACCAGCGTGGACCTGCTGCGGGCGGCCTAGTCCGGGGCAGGCTGCCCGCCCATCGATAGGCGGGCGGCTTCCGCTCCGGGAGTTTACACGTCCGTCGCGGGGAATCGCCGCTCGGTCAGGAACAGGAGCAGCGCGGAGGCGGCGATCGCCGCCCCGGTCCACGCCGTCGCGCTCCACCCGCCCCGGAAGAAGGTGTATGACGCGAGCGTGGAGCCGCAGGCCGCGCCGACGAACACCGTCGTCATGTAGCTCGCGTTGATCCGGCCGCGGGCTTCGGGCTCGATCGAATAGACCGCGCGCTGGCCCAGCACCTGGTTCAACTGGGTCGCGGCGTCGAGCAGCACCGCCGCGCAGCCCAGCGCCACCAGCGCGCGCGCGTCGACCGCCCACAGGCTCGTCAGCAAGGCGGCGACCGCGGCGAGCAGCGCGCCGGCGGTGCCCAGACGGGTATGGCCCCGGTCCCCCAGCCGGCCCGCGAGCGGCGCGGCGAGCGCGCCGCCGGCCCCGGCTAGCGAGAACACGGCGATGCCGAACTGCCCCAGGCCGAACCGCTGCGCCAGGATCAGGGGCACGGCGGTCCAGAACAGGTTGAAGGTGGCGAAGATCATCGCCTGGTAGGCGGCGCGGCGGCGGACCACTGGCGTCCGCACGAGCAGCAGCAGGCTGGAATACAGGATCTGGCCGTAGCGCAGCCTGGCCGTGGGCCGGCGTTCGGGCAGGACGAACCAGAGCACCAGCCCCAGCAGCGCCATCATGCCCGACGACGCTCCGAAGATCGCGCGCCAGCCCGCCACCGCCGACAGGCCGTTCGCGATCGGCCGGGACAGCATGATCCCGGCGATCAGCCCGCCCATGACGTTGCCGACGACGCGTCCCCGCCGCGCGTCGGGGGCGAGGTGCGCGGCGAGCGGAACGATGATCTGGGCGCCGACCGAGCAGAAGCCCGTCATGCCCGAGAACAGGAGGAAGCTCGCGGCGCCGCGCGACAGGAACAGTCCCGCCAGCCCGATCGCCGCGCCCGCCACCATGATGAGGATCAGCCGGCGGTTCTCCACCAGATCGGCGAGCGACACGATCAGCAGGAGGCCGGCTCCGTAGCCGAGCTGGGTCAGGGTGGCCGCCAGCGCCGCTCCCTTGCCATGCATGCCGAGCGCAGGGCCGATCTCGCCGATCAGCGCCTGCGCATAATAGAGGTTGGCCGCCATCAGCCCGCAGGCGACGGCGAAGACGAGGGTCAGGCGACCTTCGATGTCGGTTCCGGATCGCGGGCCTGCCATGCCCCCGCCTAGGGCCGCTCGCGTCGAATGGCCATTACCGGCGGACGTCACGCCCGGGCGATCCCAGTTTCCACTGTCCTTCACAATGACTTGGTGACAATGCGCCCTCGCTTCAGTCATCGACGAGGGTTCGTGCCACACGTGAATGCCAGGGTTGGGAAGTACCGCAGGGGGTCCATCGCCGCGCTGAGCGCCTGCGCCGCTTGCATCGCGGTCGCGGCGTCGTCCGCGCACGCCGCGCCGATACCCGCCACCGGAACGGTCGCGGATGGCCAGGACCGGTCCCAGGCCACGCCGGGCGTCACGCCGGATCCGACCAGGAGCACGACCGCTCCGCCAAGCATCCAGAACCCCTCCGCGCCGACGTCGCCGCCGCCGCGATCCGGACTGTTCCCGACCGCTGGCGCCGATCTGCTCAGCCACGGCATCGACGTCCACGGCATCGCGTTCGACCACTATCTCGCCAACCCAAGCGCGGGCATCGTGACCGGCCGGTCGAGCAACCTCGGCGTCCTTGCCCCCGCGATCGACGTGGATCTGGAGAAGCTCGCCGGGCTGCGGGGAAGCAACTTCCACGTCCAGGCCACCTTCTTCGGCCTCCAGAGGGACATACCCGGCATCATCACGCAGGCCGGCGGGTTCCTGACCGGCTTCCAGACCACCCCGGCGCCGGTCCCCAACGTCCTGTCCGTCCTGACCTTCGAACAGAAGCTGGTGGGGGGCCGGCTGTCGATCGAGGTCGGAAGGTCCAACATCTATCGCAACTTCCTCCTGTCGAACTCGCTCGACGTGTTCACGTCGTTCTCGAGCACGCTCGAGGTCGACGGAGACTTCAACTCGCCGCCCTATCCGGTCTGGAGCGCGCGCGCGGCCTACAGGATCGACAGGGCCTGGTACGTCCAGGGCGGGGTCTTCGAGGACAATTACCGCCATGCCTCCGCCAACGGCAATGATTTCAGCACCGACGGCGCCTCGGGCGCGGCGATCCTGGCCGAGGTCGGCTACCGGACGGAGTTCGACACCGCGGCGCGCCCGGGCAATTTCGAGGTGGGCGTGGAGGTGAACACGCGGCACGGCTATTCGAACATCAAGGGGACGGGAGCCGACGCGACGCCCCGGAACACGGCGGCGGACTATCCGGGCGGCGGCGTGCTGTTCGCGCAGGGCGCCAAGGTCGTCTGGAGAGGGACGAGGCGACCCTATGGCCCGCCGGCGAACATCGCGCCCTATGGCTCGATCGACATCGCGCTCGGCTCGCCGCAGCCGATCGAGCTGGACGCCATCGCGGGCCTGAACGTGACCGGATTCATACCCGGGCGTCCGTTCGACGCGCTCGGCCTCCAGGCTCACTACCAACGCCTGTCGGCGATCGAGGCGAGCGCGGAGTCGCGGGCGCAGGTGCTGACCGACGGGCCGGGACGGCTCCAGCCTCGCGGCGGCCTCGCGTTCGAGACGGTGGCCAACATACAGGTGACAAAGGCGTTTGCGGTGCGACCGATCGCGCAGTATTTCGTCGATCCGGATGCCTATTACCTGCCGGCGCAGGCACGGCCGCACGATGGGTTCGAGCTTTCGGTGTTCGCCGTGCTGTCGCTGGGACGGCTTCTTGGAACCAGCCAGAAGCCGTTCTAGGCCTTGGGGACGGCAGGGTGCCATGATCCTGTCGGCCCAAACCCGCGGACCGGAGGCGATTTGTGCCCCGATGCCCTATGACCCGTGGTGGACAGCAGCTAGGACCGATCACCGGGACGCGCGGCGCAAGGCTCGCGCCGGTCGCCGGCGCTGCGGGGGATCGATGACGATGATGACCACGATCGGCGGCGCGCTCGCGGTCGCGATGCTGGGCGCGGCGACGGCGCCCGCGCCCGCGCCAGCCGAGGTCGCGGACGACTGCACCGGACCCGTCAGCGACGTGCGGCTGTTCGTCACGGTGAGCAACGTCCGCTCCGCAAAGGGCCTGATCGCGGTGACGCTCTATGCGGACGACCGCAGCAAGTTCCTGGCGCATCACGGCTCGCTGTACGTCGGCAGGGTGGCCGCCGTGATGCCGACCACCCGGGTATGCATCCATGTGCCCGCCACGGGCGTCTACGGGCTCGCGGTCTATCACGACGAGGACGGCAACCGGAAGTTCAAGCGGTCGACCTTCGGCCTTCCGGCGGAAGGCTATGGCTTCTCGAACAACGCCTCGACCTTCCTGGGCCTTCCGTCGTTCTCGTCCGTGCGCCTGCCCGTTCCCCGCTCGGGCACCGAGACGGGCGTCAGGCTCAAATACCCCTGATCGTCCCCGGCGCTCGCCCTATCGGGCGGATGCCGGAGCGGGCGCCCCGCCCTGGCGCAGCAGCCCCGGTACCGCGGCGATGATCGTGGTCAGCCAGATCGCGCTGAACCCGAAGAGCAGCCACGACACCGTCCAGCCCGCGCCGCAGACGATGATGAGCCCGAAGGCAAAGGCGAAGAAGTCACGGCTGGTCATCGCCACCAGCGTCTCGGTCACGCGATGCTGCCATCCCGTCGGGAAGCGCCGGCGGTAGTACGACTTGAGCACGTCGAGATTGCCCGGCCGCCCGGCGCGGCGGGCGAGCCAGCCGAGCAGCACCATGCCGACCAGCCCGAACAGCACGAGAAGTGCGCCCACCCCTGCCTGCCCGGCGCCGTAGAGCCGGGTCAGCGACACCGCGATGCCGATGAAGAAGCCAAGGTTGGTGGCGACGTCGACGCGTGTGTCCAGGGTCGCGCCCGCGACGGTGCTGCGGTGACTGGCGCGCGCGATCTCGCCGTCGACGCCGTCGATCACCGAGGCGACGTGGAACAGCACCCCTCCCGCGATCAGCCCCGCCCGGCCGCCGAACAGCAGCGCGGCGAACATCGCGGCGCCGGCGACCGCGACGACGGCCGTGACGTGCGACGGGCGGATGTCGGGCATGAGCAGCAGCAACCCCGCCGATACGCGCCGCGAGATCGGACGGTTGAGCCAGCGCGACACCGGGCCGTCGCTCGGCTTGGCGGTGGCGCCGACGAGCCGCCGGAC
>NZ_CAHJWW010000132.1 GCF_903643035.1 Sphingomonas bacterium
GTGCGCAACGGCGTGCCGCTCGCAATGGGATCGGTCTTCCGCATCGACGCGTTTCACTGGGACCGGGTCGTGCGCGCCGCCACCCGGGACGAGCGCGGTCGTCTCGCCGTCGCGGTGGATCGCGAACGAGACCGCGCCCGCGTCGCTGCGCGCATAGGTGACATGGCCCGCGTCGTCGCCGGCGACGAACACCGGACCGGACGCTCCGCCCAGCCGCACCGTCGCGCGGCCCTGCGCATCGTTCCGGACGTCCACATCAGCGATCGCGCTCATCTGCTCGGTCAGCGCGTCGCGCTGATCGGCGAGGCTCGCGGCGGCGCTGCTGCCCGGCGCGGAACGGTCCAGACCGTCGTTGACCTTGGCCAGCGACTGTCCCAGCGCGTCGAGCTTCGCAGCGGCATCGTCGGCGGTGCCGTCGAGATCGGAAGCGACCTGATCCAGCGCACGGCCGGTTCCCGCGAACGCCCCGGCCACCGACGTACCCGCTTCCAGCAACGTCGAGCGCGCGGCGGACGCGGTCGGATCCGCGGCGAGCGTGGTGGAGGCGGTGAAGAAGCCAGTCAGCCGGTCGCCCAGCTGGCTGCCGGTCAGCGCGGTCTGCACCCGGTCGAGCCAGGTCGACCCGGTCTCGGTCCGCGCGAGATCGGCCGCGGACGTCCGCACCTCTGCGGCCTTGTAGCTGTCTGCCACCCGACCGATACCCGTCAGCGTGACGCCGTTGCTGCCCAGCACCTTGCCTTGCGACAGGCTGCCGCTGACCGCGGTCACCTCCGCAAGCATGGTGGAACGGCGTGCGTAGCCGGCGGTACCGACGTTCGCGATGTTGTCGGACACGGTTCCAAGCGCGGTCTGGTACGCCCGCACGCCACTTGCGCCGATCGATAGCATGTCGCTCATTTGTGCTTGGTAGCGGCGCCCGGGTTAAGATCCGATTGAGATTTCGACAGGAAGTCGGTCATGGCCTTCCCGATGCCGAGCGGCGTATGCTGCGCCATTTCCCTGGTGATCTGCGCGTCCTGCATTTCACTGAACGTGTCGATCGCCTTGCTGTCGAACAGCGGGTCCGCGAGCTTTGCCGCCCTCATGCTTTTCAGCATCATGCCGGTGAACACCGTCTCGAACTTCTCGCCCGCCGCCTTCAGATTGTCCTTGGACTTGAGTCGGCTGGTATCCTGCGCGGTCGCGCCGGCGGTGCCCTGGATCGGGGAGAGCGGTTCGGTCACAGCACGATCAGCTCGGCCTTGAGCGCACCCGCTTCCTTCAGCGCCTCTAGGATCGCGACCAGATCGGCGGGGGATGCGCCGATCGCGTTCACCGCCTTGACGATGTCGGCGAGCTTGGGACCTGGCGCGAGCAGGAACATCGGGCGGTGCTCCTCCTGCACGGAGACGGCGCTGTTGGGCGTGACGACCGTCTGGCCCTGGCTCAACGGGGCGGGCTGGCTCACCTGCGGTTTCTCGTCGATACGGACGGTCAGCTTGCCGTGCGTCACCGCCGCGGGGCCGACCCGCACGGCGGAGTTGATGACGACTGTGCCGGTGCGCGCGTTGACGATCACGCGCGCGGCGGGTTCGGCGGCGGCGACGTCGAGGTTCTCGATCGCCGACATCATCGTCGCGCGCACATCGGCACCCAGCGGCGCCTTGATCGCGATCGACACCGCATCCACCGCCTCCGCCGAACCCGCTCCCATCCGGCGGTTGACCGCGGCGGCGACGCTCTGCGCGGTCGTGAAGTCCGCGCGCGCGAGATTGAACGTCAGCATCGGCGCGGTGTCAAAGCCGGTCGCGACGGTGCGCTCGACGGTGGCACCTTCCGGTATGCGGCCGGTGGAGGGGATGTTGATGACGATCTTCGATCCGTCCGCACCGTCGGCGCCCAGCCCGCCGACCGCCAGATTACCCTGCGCCATCGCATAGATCTGCCCGTCCGCGCCCAGTAGCGGCGTGAGGATCAACGATCCGCCGCGCAGCGACTTCGCCTTGCCCATCGAAGCGACGGTGATGTCGAGGCGCTGTCCGGGCTTGGCGAACGCCGGCAGTTCGGCCGTGACGAGCACGACCGCGGCGTTCTTCATGCCGGGATTGACGCCCGGCGGCAGCTGGAGCCCGAACCGGCTCGCCACCGCCTTGAGGCTCTGGACGGTATATTCGAGGTTGTCGTCTCCCGTCCCCGGCAGCCCGACGACGACACCATAGCCGGTGAGCTGGTTGGTCCGAATGCCCTGGAACCCGCCGAGATCCTTCACTCGATCCGCCTGCGCGGGAGCGGCGACGAGCAGGCCGGCGAGAAGAACGAAGAGGCGGATCAGGCCCTTCCCCATTGGGGCTTGGACAGGCGCGGGGCGTGCGGAGATCGGGCGGCCGGTCATTGTCACCCTTTCTCGCATCATGTGGTTAACAAACCGCCGATACATCAGAACGGGCTCACCACCTGGAAGAACCGGCTGAGCCAGCCCTGCCGCCCGGCGCGCGCGACGTCGCCCTTGCCGGTATATTGGATCTGCGCGTCGGCGACTCGGGTCGAGAGAACGCGGTTCTCGGTGTCGATGTCGGCGGAGCGGACCACACCCTTGATGCGGACGTATTCGTCGCCGCGGTTCAGCGTCACGCGCTTCTGCCCCTGCACCAGCATGGTGCCATTGGCATAGACCTGCGCGATCGTGACCGACACCTCGCCCGACAACGAGTTCGCCTGGTCGGCGGTACCGCTGCCGGTGAAGTTGCGCGTGCCGCTTGCGGATGCGTCGGTACCGTTGAACAGCGACAGCGCGCCCGTCGTGGGCGGCGTGATCCCAAACCCGCCCGACGATCCAAGTTTCGAGTTGGACGACTTGGACGCGGCGGTCCTCTCGACCAGCACGATCGTCAGTGGATCGCCGACGTGCTTGGCGCGGCTCCCCTCGTACAGCGCGGCATAGCCGCCGACGGCCTGGAAGATCGCGCCGTTCGCTTCGGGCGCGGCGACCGGCATGGCAGGCAGCGCCGACGCGCGCGAGACTGAGAAGTCCTCGGGCGGTTTCTTCTTGCCGAAGACCCTCGCCTCCGCCGGCTGGGGCAGCGTCGCGGCCACGGCGACGCCCATGGCGGCGACGCCGAGCACCAGCTTCATCCATACGCCACCGGCCCGAACCCGATCAGCCCTGGTTGTCATCAGATGTTCTGATTGACGTATTTGAGCATGTCGTCGCTCGCCTGGATCATCTTGGAGTTGACCTCATAGGCGCGCTGCGTCTCGATCATGTCGACCAGTTCCTCCACCACGTTGACGTTGGAGCCTTCCAGCATCCCTTGGCGCACGTTGCCGCGTCCGTCCTGGCCGGCGATACCCATCGTCGCCGCGCCGCTGGCCGCCGTCTCGACGAGATAGTTGTCGCCCGTCGCCTTCAGCCCGGCCGAATTGGGGAAGCTCGCGACCTGGATCTGGCCCAGTGTCGATGGCTCCGTCTGGCCGGCGATCGTCGCCGTCACCGTGCCGTCGGTGCCCACCGTCACCGCGGTCGCGTTCTGCGGCACGGTGATGCCGGGCTGTACCTGATAGCCCTCGCTGGTGACCATCAGGCCCTCGGCCGAACGGTTGAAGTTGCCGGCGCGCGTGTAGCCCAGCTGGCCGCCGGGCAGCTGCACCTGGAAATAGCCGTCACCGTCCAGCGCCATGTCCAGGCTGTTGCCGGTCGTGGCGAGCGTGCCGTTGGTGTCGATCCGCGACGTGCCCTGGATCTTCACGCCGGTGCCGAGATTGAGGCCGGTCGCGTATTTCGTCTCCGCGGTCGACTGCGCGCCGGGATCGGTGACCGTCTGGTACGTCAGCGTCTCGAAGTTCGCCCGATCCTTCTTGAACCCCGTCGTGTTGACGTTGGCGAGATTGTTCGAGATCACCCGCATGCGCATGTCCTGGGCGTCGAGCCCGGTGCGCGCGATGTGCATGGCGGCAATGGTCATGCTTTCACTTCCTTGTTCCTGAAACCGTTCGCTCTGAGCTTGTCGAAGGGCGTGCGACGGGCATGTGCTTCGACAGGCTCAGCACGAACGGGGTTGGTCACGACGGCAACCGCATCGTGGACGCGCCGCTCTCGTCCATGTCCTTGGCAGACTTCATCATGTTGGCCTCGACCTCGTAGGCGCGCTGGTTCTCGATCATCGCGACGAGCGCGGCCGTCATGTTGACGTTCGATCCCTCGATGGCCCCCGTCTCGACCTTGGCGTCCATGTCGTCGGGCAGCGTGCCGCCGCCCTTGACGTGGAGCAGGTTGTCCGTCCCCTTCACCGTCGTCGTCCCCTTGGTGCTGACCAGCTTGATCTTGTCGACGACCTGCGGGTTCTTCGGGTCGCCGCCCTGCGGCACGATCGAGATGGTGCCGTCGCCCGTGATCTTGAGGGAACTGTACGGCGGCACGGTGATCGGCCCAGTTCCCCCGATCACCGGGAAGCCGTCGCCGGTCTGGAGCACGCCCGAGGGTGCGACCTCCAGGTCGCCGCGGCGAGTATACGCCTCGCTGCCGTCGCTCCCCTGCACCGCGATCCAGGCGGCGCCGGTGACCGCGACGTCGAGGTTGCGCCCGGTCTGCTGGATCGCGCCGGGCGTGCGGTCGCAGTCGGTCACCTCCTCGCCGGCGGGCGCGCGGTCGGCGAAGCCCGGGCCGTCGAGCTGCAGCCGGTCGAACACCGCGCGATCGGCGCGAAAGCCGGTGGTGGACGCGTTGGCCATGTTGTTGGCGATCGCTGCCTGCGCGCCGAGCCGCGCCTTGAGGCCCGACGCCGCCGTATAGACCAGCTTGTCCATCCCGGTTCTCCGCTAGATCCTGCGTTCCTGGCGATTAGCGGATGTTGAAGATCGTCTCGATGGTCTGGCTCTGCGTATCCAGCGCCTTCGAGTTCGCCTGGAAGTCCCGCTGCGCCGCGATCAGGTTGACCAGTTCCTCGGTGATGTCGACATTCGAGCCCTCCAGCTTGCCGCTTATGAGCCCGCCGAAACCCGCCTCGTTGGCTGAGCCGAGCTTGGCCGCGCCCGAGATGCCGGTCGCCGACCAATAGCTGTTGCCGAGTTGGCGCAGGCCGGTGGGATCGGTAAAATTGGCGATCGCCACCATGCCCAGCTTCTTTGAATCATTGTTCGAGAAGGTCGCCGTCACGACGCCCGCCTCGTCCACCGACACGCCCGACAACTGCCCCGATGCCTTGCCGTCCTGGCTGCGTGCGGCGACCGAGAAGGCGGAGGCGACCTGCGTCGAGCCGCCGAGATCGAGGCTGAGCGACTGGGTCGTCGTGCTGCCGGTCGGCTGGACCGCGTCGAACTTCGTCGCGGTGGTCGGCGCGGTGAGCGTGCCCTTCGCATCGAACGTCAACGTCACCGGATCGCTCGATCCGCCGACCGTCAGCGGCTGACTGTCGAGATAGCTGTGGACGGACCAGTTGCTCGAGCCATCGGTGCCGGTGGACGGCGTGCGGACGTAGTAACTGGTCATCGTCTCCGCGTTGCCGTTGGCGTCGTAAACGGTCGTCGCCGTGGAGTTGTTGTAGCTAGTGGGATCGGTTCGATCGAACGTCGTGGTCGACGGCACAGTCGAATTGGAAGACAGGTTCACATCGAGCGAGATCGCGGTCGTGGCCTTGGGCGTGCCGCTGGTCTGCGGCAGGGTCAGGTTCATCAACCCGTCGGTCCCGGTCGCGGTGGGGTTGCCGTCCGTGTCGACCGGATAGACCTGGAGAAAGCTGCCCTGCGCGTCGACGACATTGCGGTTGGTGTCCACCGTCAACGCGCCGTTGCGCGTGTAATCGATCTGCGGCGTATTACCGTTGGTCTTGACCGCCAGGAAACCGTCGCCCGAGATGGTGAGGTCCAGCGCGGACCCGGTTGTCGTCAGGCTGCCTTCGGTGAACTCCTGACGGTTCTCCTTTACCACGACGCCCGATCCGACGATCGTCCGCGGATTGGAGGTGAGATTGGACGCGATCACGTCGGCAAACTGCGAGCGGCTCTTCTTGAAGCCGGTGGTGGCGACGTTGGCGAGATTGTGGCTGATGACCGACATGTCGGTCTGCGCCGCCTGAAGGCCGCTCAGCGAGGTGTAGAAGGTCATGCGAATACTCCTTTGAAGCTGGGGTTCAGCCGACCTGGCGGACGGCGGAGACGTCGACCGGGCCGAGGCCGGTGACGTTGAGCGAAGGGGTGCCGCCGGTCGGCAGCGAAACCGAACTCACGGGTGCCCAGACGAGGCTGCGGCTGACGACGGTGCTGCCGCCGTCCTGTGCGGCGACCGAGACGGTGAACGGTCCGTCACCCGCGGCCGCGCCGGCGTCGGTGGTGCCGTTCCAGTCGTAGCTGGTGGTGCCGGCCTTCTGCGCGCCGAGCGACAGCGTCTTGAGCGTGTTGCCGCCGGCGTCCGCGATCGTCACGCGCACATCGGTGGCCGCGGCATCCAGCTCCACCGCGCCGGCGATGCCGCCCGCCGTGCGCGCATAGGCGGTCGATCCCTGCGTCAGCACCGACTTGCCGACATAGCCCAGCGCGTCCGACGTGCTCGTCGCGCCCAATTTGGTCGCGATGCCCGACAGCGTCGTGTTCATCTGGGCGATGCCCGACACGCTGGAGAACTGCGCCATCTGCGCGACCATCTGCGTGTTGTCGACCGGACTGAACGGATCCTGGTTCTGCAACTGAGCGGTCATCAGCTTCAGGAAATCGGACTGGCCGAGCGTCGTGCTGCCGCTCGACGTGGCGGCGGTGGCGGTCGCTGCGGTGGCGCCCGAGCGTGCGATGCCGAGGCTCGCGAGCGTCGAGTCGAACGACGAAGTAGCGGCGGTGGTGGTCATGGTCAGCGGCCCATCTTGAGGGTGTCGAGGATCAGGGATTTCGCCGTGTTCATCACCTCGACGTTGTTCTGGTAGCCGCGCGCGGTCTCCATCATGTCGACCAGCTCCCGCGTCTCGTCGACGGCGGCCTCGAACACGTTGCCGTCCTTGTCGGCGACCGGGTTGGCGGGATCGTACCGCTTGGTCGCGGCCTCGCCCGACGATACGACGTTCTCGACGTCGACCGTCGCCATGCCGCTCGCCTTGTCGTAGCTCGTGCGGAAGACGGGCTTCATCGAGTGATAGGCGGTGGCTTCGGAGCCCGAGACTTGGCCGGCGTTGGCGAGGTTGGACGCGGTGGTGTTCATGCGCGTCAGCTGCGCGCTCATCGCGCGACCGGCGACCTGGAAGATGCTGATCGGCGTGTCGGCCATGCTATTCTCCCTTCAGCGCGCGGGTGATCTGGCCGATGCGGCCGTTCAGGAACGACAGCGTCGTCTGGTACTGGACCGCGTTCTCGGCAAAGGCGGTCTGCTCCGCGTTGAGCTCGACGGTGTTGCCGTCGAGGCTGGGGCCGGTCGGCAGGCGGTATCGGGTCGCCGAGCGGATCGCCCCGTCGCTGGCGCCGCCGGCGTCCGCGCTCTGCTCGACCGCCGACAACGTCGACTGGAAATCGAGGTCCTTCGCCTTGAACCCGGGCGTGGAGGCGTTGGCGATGTTCGACGCCAGCAGCCCCATGCGCTGCGAGCGCACTTCCAGTGCCGCCGCGTGAATGCCGAACAGGCTGTCCTGTGCCACCTGCAATTGGTCCCCGAACGTTGATCCGACGACACCGCAGCAATGACCGTGCCAGTCGCTCTTCAAGGCCGGGCGGACGTCCGGGACGGTCGGAGCGGCAACCGGAGGCGGCAAGTGCTTGCCGGCCGGCGGCAAGGCTGCCGGTTCCATCCGGTTTGGTTGAGTGGGTAGATGCGCGACTGGCCCGCAGCTTGCATCAACGAAGGCGATGACGCCCGCCTCCTTCCTTGACCCCGTCGCGCTCGTGCTCGTGCTCGGCGGCACGCTGCTGGCCGCGGTCCTGCGGACGCCGCGCGCCGACCTCGTGCGTGGGGTCCGCGCGCTTGCCGCCATGTCGCGCGTGCCCTTCGACGCGCAGCCGCTGCTGGATCAGGTGGCCGCACTGTCGCGGATCGCACAGCGCCACGGCGTCATGGCGCTCGACCGGACGGTCCTCGCCGATCCCGATCTCGCCGGCGCGGTGGCGGACATCGTCGACGGTCACGCGCCCGGCATGGTGGCGCAGCGGCTGGAGCAGCGTCGCCAGGCGCGGGTCGAGCGGTACTGCGCCGCCGCGGA
>NZ_CAHJWW010000133.1 GCF_903643035.1 Sphingomonas bacterium
GAGGATGCGGTCGCCGACCGCGACGCCGATCCGCGGCGCCCCGCTCCCGCCCCCGCCCCCGCTTCCGCCTGCGCTCCCGCCCGCCGGCGAGAAGACGCCGAGCGGCAGGTTCTGGACCGGGAAGTCGCGGTGCCCGTCGGCGCCCGCCACCCAGCTGGTCAGCGCAGGGTCATGGGTCTCGTCGATGCCGGTCATGGCAGCTGCGCCTTGGCAAAGCCCGTCCACACGGCGTCATAGTCGAGCTGCATCGTCGGGCTCGTGCTCGCCCAGCGGGTCGGGCGGACGACGTGACGGGTCTCGAACATGAACGCCATCGTGCCGTCGATCCTGTGGGGCTTCAGGTCGGCGGCGACCGCCTTCTCATAGCTGGCCTGGTCGGGGCCATGGCCGTTCATCTGGTTGTGCAGGCTCGCGCCGCCGGGCGAGAAGCCGCCCTCCTTGGCGTCGTAGCTGCCCTCAATCAGCCCCATGAACTCGCTCATCGCGTTGCGGTGGAACCACGGCGGGCGGAACGTCCCCTCCGCCACCATCCAGCGCGGCGGAAAGATCACGAAGTCGCAGTTCGCGATCCCCGGCGTGTCGGACGGGGATGTCAGGACGGTTAAGATCGACGGGTCGGGATGGTCGAAGGACACGGTGCCCATCGTGTTGAAGCGGGCGAGGTCGTACCGCCATGGCGCGAGGTTACCGTGCCAGGCGACGACGTCGAACGGCGAATGGTCGAGCGTCGTCGTCCACAGGCCTCCCCCGAACTTCTGCACCAGCTCGATCGGCTCGTCGACATCCTCGAACCAGGCGACCGGCGTCTCGAAGTCGCGTGGGTTGGCGAGGCCGTTGGCGCCGATCGGTCCAAGCTCGGGCAGCCGCAGGAGCGCCCCGTAGTTCTCCAGCACATAGCCGCGCGCCTCGCCGTCGGGCAGCGCCACGCGGAAGCGCACGCCGCGCGGGATCAGCGCCACCTGGAGCGGCGCGAGATCGATGCGGCCAAGCTCGGTATCGATCGCCAACCGGCCCTGCTGCGGCACGATCAGCAGCTCGCCGTCCGCGCAGAAGAACGCGCGCGTCATGTCGAGGCTGGCGGCATAGAGGTGGATGCCGACACCCGACTGTTCGGCGACGTTGCCGGTGCCGCCATAGCTGACGAGGCCGTCGAGCCAGTCGACCGGCGCGCCGGGCGGCGGCAGCGGCAGCGGGTCCCACCGCAGCCGGTTCGGCGACGGCGGCGCCGCGTCGAACGGCGCCGACTTCAGGTGCGGGGCGCCATCATAGGGGGTAAAGGCGGGGTGGTTGGCGGCGGGGCGCAGCCGGTAGAGCCACGATCGCCGGTTCTCGGCGCGCGGCGCGGTGAAGGCGGTGCCCGACAGCTGCTCGGCATAGAGGCCGAACGGCACCCGCTGCGGCGAGTTGCGCCCGACGGGCAGCGCGCCGGGAATGGCCTGCGTGGCGAAGTGGTTGGCGAAGCCGGCGAGATAGGCGGTCATGCGCATCCTCTCACATCGGAACTCGGTAAACCCAAGTCCTCCCCCCGCCAGGGGGAGGCGGCAGCGAAGCTGACGGAGGGGCGGTAAACCAGACGTTTGCCTGTCCTCCCCCTCCGTCACGCCTCCGGCGCGCCACCTTCCCCTGGCGGGGAAGGATTTTCAGGCATCGACCGTGATGACGCCGCGCCTGATCTGGTCCAGCTCGATCGATTCGTACAGCGCCTGGAAATTGCCGTTGCCGAACCCCTCGTTGCCCTTGCGCTGGATGATCTCGAAGAAGATCGGCCCGAACATGGGCTCTGTGAAGATCTGGAGCAGCAGGCCCTCCTCGCCGACGTTGCCGTCGATCAGGATGCGGTTCCTGCGGAGGCGTTCGAGGTCGTGGCCGTGGCCGGGCACGCGCTTGTCGACCAGCTCGTAATAGGTCTCGATCGTGTCCTGAAGCCCGACGCCGCGCGCGCGCAGCTTCTCCACGGTTGCGAAGATGTCGTGGGTCGTCAGCGCCAGATGCTGGATGCCCTCGCCGTTATAATCGCGGAGGAACTCCTCGATCTGGCTGTGATCGTCCTGGCTCTCGTTCAGCGGGATGCGGATCGCGCGGTCGGGCGCGATCATCGCCTGGCTGAACAGCCCGGTCGCGCGGCCCTTGATGTCGAAATACTTCTGCTCCTCGAAGCCGAAGATCTGGCCGTAGAACGCGGCCCAGGTCCGCATCTCGCCGCGCCTGACGTTGTGGGTCAGGTGGTCGAGCAGGTCGAGGCCGACGTTGTTCGCCGCCTCCGCCTCCGCGGCGCCCGCGACCTCCGTCCAGTCGTCATAGACCGAGCCGGCCGCCCCGTGCCGGTCGACGAGGTACAGGATCGATCCGCCGATCCCCTCCAGCGCGGGCACGCCGTCCAGCGCCGCGCCCACCGGCGCGGGCTTCGCGCCGCGCGCCAGGGCCGCGTCATAGGCGGCGGCCGCGTCCCGCACCCGGAACGCCATCGCGCTCGCCGACGGGCCATGGACGGCGCGGAAGTCCGCAGCATGGCCGGTCTCCTCCCGGTTCAGCAACAGGCTGATCCGCCCCTGCTTGTACCGCGTCACCGCCTTTGTCGGGTGGGTCGCGGCGGCGACGAAGCCGAACCGCTCCAGCAGCAGCGCCATCGCGTCGGGATCGGGCGAGGTGAACTCGCAGAACTCGAACCCGTCGAGCCCCATCGGGTTGACGTCCATATGGTCCATCGCGCGGTCCTGACTGATGTTGCTGACTGGTGTCGCCGACTGGTTGGTATCGATTGATACCAATATGCGACTCCCCAGGAACGGTGTCAACGGATACCAACGCGGGCATGGCCAAGACATCGCTCGTCCTCGACGCGTTCATCCCGTTCCGCCTGTCGTTCACGTCCAACCTGGTGAGCGAGCGGGTCGCCCGCACCTACGAGGCGCTGTTCGGCCTCTCCATCCCCGAATGGCGACTGGTGGCGGTGGTGGCCGAGACCGGCGGCATCACGCAGGCCGCGGTCGGCGCGCGGACGCGGATGGACAAGGTGACGGTCAGCCGCGCCGCGATCGCGCTGGTGGAACGCGGCCTGCTCGCGCGCGTCCGCCATCCGGGCGACGGCCGCTCGCACATGCTGGAGCTGACGGCGGCGGGCAACGACCTCCACGCGCTCGTCGCGCCCAAGGCGCTGGAGCTGGAGCGACGCATCTTCGAAGGGTTCGACCCGGACGAGTTGCGCGCCTTTGTCGCCGTGCTGCAACGGATCGACGCGGCGGTGCTGGACCTGCAAGGCCCGTAGCGCCGCCGCGCCGGGGGCACGGCGATCTCCCCGTCTCGTTGATGCGGCCTCGATGAGACAAAGACCGGAGCGGATCCATCCCGGACCGCAGCCACCGATGAAGGCGGACGATGACCGAGACCTATGTCGACCGCAGCGGACTGGAGGTGGCCGAGCCGCTGGCGCGGTTCGTGGAGGAACGGGCGCTTCCCGGCACCGGGCTGACGCCAGACCGGTTCTGGCGCGGCGTGGCCGGCATCCATGCGCGGTTCGCCCCCGAGAACGCGGCGCTGCTGGCGGTGCGCGGCGCGCTTCAGGCGAGGATCGACGCCTGGCACGATGCGCGCGCTGGCCGGCCGATCGACCAGCGCGGGTATCAGGCGTTCCTGCGCGACATCGGCTACCTCGTCGCCGAGCCCGCGCCGTTCGCGGTCGCGCCGCGAAACGTCGATGCGGAGGTCGCGACCGTCGCGGGGCCGCAGCTGGTCGTGCCGATGCTCGACGCGCGCTTCCTCCTCAACGCGGCCAACGCGCGCTGGGGCAGCCTGTACGACGCGCTGTACGGGACGGACGCGATCTCCGGCGCCGCAAGGCCCGGCGGCCACGATCCGCAGCGCGGCGCGGCCGTGATCGCCTGGGCCAGGGCGTTCCTCGACCGCGCGGCGCCGCTGGCGGAGGGTTCGTGGACGGAGTGGGCGGGCGGCAGGCCTGCGCTGGCCGATCCCGCCCGGCTGGTCGGGCAGGCCGGCGACAACTGGTTGATCCGCCATAACGGGCTGCACATCGAGCTGGTGATCGACCGGTCCCGACCGGTCGGGCGCGACGACCCGGCCGGCATCGCCGACGTGATCCTCGAATCCGCGATCACGACCATCGCCGACCTGGAGGACTCGGTCGCGGCCGTCGATGCGCAGGACAAGGTCGCCGGCTACGCCAACTGGCTCGGGCTGATGCAGGGCACGCTGGAGGCGAGCTTCGAGAAGGGCGGGCGCCCGATGACGCGGCGGCTGGCGGCCGATCGCCGCTACACCGACCCGAACGGAAAGGAGTTCACCCTCCCCGGCCGCAGCCTGATGTTCGTCCGCAACGTCGGCCACCTGATGACGACGCCCGCCGTCCTCCTGCCCGACGGCGGGGAGGCGCCGGAGGGCATACTCGACGTGATCGTCACGTCGCTGATCGCGCTCCACGACATCAACGGCAGTCGCCAGAACAGCCGCGCGGGCAGCATCTACATCGTCAAGCCCAAGATGCACGGTCCAGGCGAGGCGGCGTTCGCGAACGCGCTGTTCGACGCGGTCGAGGACCTGCTGGGCCTCGCGCGCCACACGATCAAGATCGGCGTGATGGACGAGGAGCGGCGGACCAGCGCCAACCTCGCCGCCTGCATCCACGCGGTCCGCGACCGGATCGTGTTCGTCAACACAGGCTTCCTCGACCGGACCGGCGACGAGATGCACACGTCGATGCGGGCGGGTCCGATGGTCCGCAAGGGCGACATGAAGGCGAGCGAGTGGATCGCCGCCTATGAGGACCGCAACGTCCAGATCGGCCTCGCCTGCGGGCTGTCCGGCCGTGGGCAGATCGGCAAGGGCATGTGGGCCGCGCCCGACCGGATGGCGGACATGCTGGCGCAGAAGATCGGCCACCCGCGCGCCGGCGCCAGCACCGCCTGGGTCCCCTCCCCGACCGCCGCGACGCTGCACGCGACGCACTATCACGACGTCGACGTGTCCGCCCGGCAGGACGAGCGGCGCGCAGAGCCGGTCGCGAGCCTCGACCGGTTGCTGACGGTGCCGCTCGCCGACCGCAGCGACTGGTCGCCCGACGAGGTCCGCGACGAGCTGGAGAACAACGCGCAGGGCATGCTTGGCTATGTCGTGCGCTGGATCGACCGGGGCGTGGGCTGTTCCAAGGTGCCAGACATCCACGACGTCGCCCTGATGGAGGATCGCGCGACGCTGCGCATCTCGTCGCAGCACATCGCCAACTGGCTGCTCCACGGCGTCGTCTCGGCTGACGGGGTCGACGCGGCGCTCGCGCGGATGGCGGGGAGGGTCGACGCGCAGAACGCGGGCGACCCGCGCTATCGGCCGATGGCGGGGCACGGCGAGGCCGGCCTTGCGTTCCAGGCGGCGCGCGCGCTGGTGTTCGAAGCGCTGGAACAGCCCGGCGGCTATACCGAGCCGCTGCTCCACCGCTTCCGCGCCCGGATGAAGGAGGCCGGCTGATGCCTTTGTACGAGTTCGCGGGTCGGCGGCCGACGATACCGCCCGACAGCTGGGTCGCGCCCTCCGCGGACCTGATCGGCGACGTCCGGCTGGGCCGGTGGGTGGGCGTCTGGTTCGGGGCGGTGATCCGCGCCGACAACGGCGCGATCGTGGTGGGGGACCGGACCAACATCCAGGACGGCGCGATGCTGCACGCCGATCCCGACGCGCCGCTCCGCATCGGCGCCGGATGCACGATCGGCCATCGCGCGATCCTCCACGGCTGCACGGTCGGAACCAACGTCCTGGTCGGCATGGGGGCGACGGTGCTGAACGGCGCGACGATCGGCGACGACTGCCTGGTCGGCGCGGGCGCGCTGGTGACGGAAGGCAAGGCGTTCCCGCCCGGCAGCCTGGTCATGGGCTCGCCCGCCAGGGTGGTGCGCGACCTGTCACCCGATGCGATCGCCGCGCTTCGACGGTCCGCCGACGGCTATGTCGCGAGGCAGCGCGACTATGCCGTCCGCCTCCTGCGCATCAACGCCTGACCGACGGGATATCGCGCGCGGCTTCCCGTCAGCCGGCGTCGCGGACCTTCTGACCCGCCACGCCCAGAACGAAGTCGGAAGGCAGGAGGCCCTGCTCCTCCAGCAGCTCCTCAAGCCCGATCAGCATGGAGATGACGGCCTTCGCGCCGGCGTCGAGGACGGCCAAGCGGTCCTTGTTCAACAGCTGGAAAAGCGGGTGGAGCAGCCCTCCGCCAAAGCCGCGCTCCCATTCCACATCGAAATACAGGCGCAGGAACTGCGGGATCAGCGCCGAACGGACCGACTCGCTCGGGTCCGTCTGCTGGATCTGTTCAAGGGTGGGATTGGACCATTGCGCGTCCGGCGAGATCTTGAACTCCGCCGGGACGGACCGCAGCGCCCGGTTTATCAGCGCCACCCGATCGTCCGGAAACGAGATGTAGCAGGGGCCGACATACTCGTTGTAAAGCAGCTTCCCGTCCGGTGTCAGAACATCCCGCACCTTGCCAAGCATGGCGTTCAGGTTCTCGACGTGATGCAGGGATCCCACGAACATGACGAGGTCGAACGGCGCCGGCAATCCTCAACCCCGAACGCGGGCCTGTGCAGAGGCGCCGACAGCGGCATGGCCGCCCGCCAGGGACGTCGGATCCCGCGCAGGTGTGACAACGCCGCCACCTGGACGACGGGCGCGGCCCGGTGTCCCGCAAGGCCGACGGCCTCTGCCGGAAGGGCGGTCGACGACCCGCGTCATGGGGATGCTGGTGCTGCCGGTGAGGATTGAACTCACGACCTCAGCCTTACCAAGGATGCGCTCTACCACTGAGCTACGGCAGCATCGGCCGCTAGCGGCGCGTGGTGGCTCAAGAGACGAGGCGGGTGGGATTGTCAACCCGCGCCGCCCGCGCGATAGGCGGCCATGGCTCCCGATGATCGACGCCAGCGGCTGGCCGCTGCCCTGCGGGCCAATCTGAGGCGGCGTAAACAAACGGGGGCGCCGCAGGACAACGCCGCGTCGATACCGCCCGGACCCCCGGCCGGTTCCGGGCGGTGCGACTGACGTCAGGTCATCGCCAGTCGATCAACGTGCCAAGGTGCGCCGCGATGGCGCTGCCGGCATAGGCCGCGGCCAGCGTGGCGCCGCCGGCGATCAGCCATGCGGTGCTGTTGGCGACCCGACCGGCATACATCTTGACTCGAGCCATGCCCTGTCCTCCATCTCCAGCGCCGGGCCGATCGTTGCTGCGACCCTGGCGTGATACGCATCTAGCCATGAAAGCTCGGGCGCCGTCAATAGGGCCGGATCGATCATATCGCGATCGATCGGCGCGAGGGTCAGCGTCTCGAACCCCAGCATCGCGCGATCCGCGCCCGGCACGTCGCGCGCCACCACCAGCAGCAGGTTCTCGATGCGGATGCCGTACTCGCCGGCCTTGTAGTATCCGGGCTCGTTGGACAGGATCATGCCGGGCAGCAGCGGCTCGAACACCCCGCCGCCGGGATAGGTCGGCGGCGCCAGCCGCGCCGGCCCCTCGTGCACCGCAAGGTAGCTGCCGACGCCGTGGCCGGTGCCGTGGGCGAAGTCGAGGCCCGCGTCCCACAGCGGCCGGCGCGCGAGCGCGTCGATCTGCGTGCCCGACGTGCCGTGCGGGAAGCTGGCGGTGGCGACCGCGACATGCCCCTTGAGGACGCGGGTGAAGCGGTCGCGCATCTCGGGCGTCGGTGGGCCGATCGGCACGACGCGGGTCACGTCTGTGGTGCCGTCGGCATATTGCCCGCCCGAGTCGACGAGGTAGAGCTGGCCCGGCTCGAGGGAGGCATCGCTTTCAGGCGTCACGCGATAGTGCGGGATCGCGCCGTGAGCGCCGGTGGCGGAGATCGTCTCGAACGACAGGTCGAGCAGCAGCCCCGTCTCCTGTCGGAACGCGAGCAGCCTTGCCGCCGCCGACAGTTCGGTCACGCCGCCCCGCGGCGCCTCCATCGCGATCCAGCGCAGGAAGCGGCTGAGCGCGGCGCCGTCGCGCACGCTGGCGGCGCGGTGGCCGGCGATCTCGGCCGGGTTCTTGGTCGCCTTGGCCAGCACCACCGGATCGCGTAGGGGGAGGACGGCAGCGCCGGCCGCAGCCAG
>NZ_CAHJWW010000134.1 GCF_903643035.1 Sphingomonas bacterium
CAGCCGCCACCCCCGCCTGCGCCCTGGCCGCCAGCATCTCCTGCGCGGACTCGCGATCGACGGGCGTGTCGTACTTCGTCCCGATCGCGTCGGTGCCGACGAGCACGGTGCGCTCGTCTGGCTTCACCGGCCCGACGCGGCTGGCGGGCGGCTTGACCAGCACGCGCTCGACCGGCGCGGGCGAGCCGTCGGGCTGAAGCAGCGACACCAGCGCCTCGCCCACCGCCAGCTGCGTGATCGCGGTCTCCACGTCGAGCGGGGGGTTGGCGCGGAAGGTGGTCGCCGCGGCGCGCACCGCCTGGCTGTCGCGCGGGGTAAAGGCGCGCAGCGCATGCTGGACGCGATGGCCAAGCTGCCCCGCGACGCGATCGGGCACGTCGATCGGGTTCTGGGTAATGAAATAGATACCGACGCCCTTGGACCGGATCAGCCGCACGACCTGCTCGATCTTGTCGAGCAATACTTTCGGCGCGTCGTCGAACAACAGGTGCGCCTCGTCGAAGAAGAACGCGATCCTGGGCCTGTCGGGGTCGCCCACTTCCGGAAGGTGTTCGAACAGCTCGCTCATCAGCCACAGCAGGAACGTCGAATACAGCTTGGGCGTCGCCATCAGCCTGTCGGCGGCGAGGATGTTGACGATGCCGCGCCCGTTCTCGTCGGTGGCGATGAAGTCGGCGAGGTCGAGCGCGGGCTCGCCGAAGAAATGGTCGCCGCCCTGCGAGCGCAGCTGCAGCAGCGCACGCTGGATCGCGCCGACCGATTGCCGGGACACGTTGCCGAACTGCGCCGTCAGCTCGGCCGCGCGGCCCGCGCACTCGGCGAGCATCGCCTGGAGGTCGTCGAGGTCGAGCAGCAGCAGCCCGTCCTTGTCCGCGACGTGGAAGACGATCGCCAGCACGCCCTCCTGCACGTCGTTGAGGTCGAGCAGGCGCGCGAGCAGCAACGGCCCCATCTCGCTGACGGTGGTACGGATCGGATGCCCCTGCTCGCCCAGCAGGTCCCAGAACTGCACGGGGCAGGCGGCATAGGCCCAGTCCGCGTCGCCGACCGCCTGCGCGCGCGCGGCGAAGGCGGCATGCGTCTTGTCCATCGGCGATCCGGCCATGCCGAGCCCGGACAGGTCGCCCTTCACGTCCGCCACGAACGCGGGCACGCCGGCGGCGGAAAATCCCTCGACGATGCCCTGCAGCGTCACGGTCTTGCCGGTACCGGTCGCGCCGGCGATCAGGCCGTGCCGATTGGCGAGGCGCAACTGCAGCCGCTGCGGCGCGGCGCCGCCGGCCCGCGCGCCGATGAAGATGCCGGTGTTCGCGTCGTCGGCCATCGTGGCTCTCCCCTCTTCCGACCGGTCAAGGACAGAACCGCAGGACTTGCCGGTCGCATCCTGCGAAAAGGGCCGCCGCGATCACTCGCGACGGCCCTCCCCGAGACCCAAAGTGCCGATCAGCTCTTCAGCTTCACCGGGATGTACCGCCCCGCGACCCGCCCGCGCGTGACGAGCAGCAGCACCTGCGGCCGACCCGCCGCCTTGGCCGCCGCCACCCCGCGGGCGAGGTCGGCCGGCGTGCGTATCGCCGTGCTGTTGATCGCGCTGATGACGTCGCCGCGCTTCAGCTTGGCGCCAGCATCGGTCGACGCGTCGACGGACGAGACGACCACGCCGGTGGTGCCGTCGGCGACGCCGATCGACCGCGCGATCGCCGGGGTCAGCGGCTGTACCGTCAGGCCCAGGCTGTTGGAGGCCGCGGGCTGGCCCGGCTGAACATCGTCGGGAATGCCGTCGCCATCGTCGTCGCCGGCGCCCAGGGTAGCCGCCAGCTTGTCCTCGGACGGGCGCGTCGTGACGGTGGCGGTGACGCTCAGCGGCTTACCGTCGCGGATGAGGTCGAACCGCGCCTGCGTACCCGGCGTTACCGCCGCCACGAGATAGGACAATGTCGTGTCGGGCGTGATCGCGGTGCCGTTGACGCGCGTGACGACGTCGCCCTGGCGCAATCCGGCCTTCGCGCCCGGGCCGCCCGGCTCGACGACGCCGATGAGCTCGCCCTGGTTCTTGGGTACGCCGAGCGCGGCGGCGATGTCGCTGTCCACCGGCCGGATGCTGACGCCCAGATAGCCGCGGCTGATCGTGCCGCCGGCGCGCAGTTTTTCCACGATCGGCTTGGCTTCCTCGGCGGGGATGGCGAAACCGATGCCGATGTTGCCGCCCCCCTGGCTGCCCAGGATCTGGGAGTTGATGCCGATGACGTCGCCGCTCATGTTGAACATCGGGCCGCCAGAGTTGCCCTGGTTGATCGCGGCGTCGGTCTGGATGAAGCGATCATAGGGGCCAAGGCCGGTCGCACGGTGCAGCGCCGAGACGATGCCGGCGGTGACGGTCCCGTCAAGCCCGAACGGGTTGCCGATCGCGATCACCCAGTCGCCGACCCGCGCCCGCGCCGAGTCCCCGAACTTCACGAACGGCAGCGTCCCCGGCGTCGTGATCTTCAACACCGCGAGGTCCGACGCCACGTCCCGCGCCACCAGCCTCGCGACATACTCCTTGCGATCGGTCATCGTGACGGTGATCGACTCGACCGTCGCGCCCTTGCCGCCCGCCGCGATGACATGGTTGTTGGTGACGATATAGCCGTCGGGCGAGATCAGGAAGCCCGAACCCAGCGACTGCGCCTCGCGCGTCACCGGCGTACCGCCGCCGTTGCCGCCGCCCTGCTCACCGAACTGCTGCCCGAACAGCTCGCCGAACGGCGTGCCGGCGAACGGGTTCTGCTGCTGCTGGACGGTCACCTTCTGCGTGGTCGAGATGTTGACGACCGCGGGCTGGAGCCGCGCGACCATGTCGGCGAAACTCATCGGCGCGCCGACACGCGGCGCGGTGGCCTGGATCGCGCCCGGCTCGTTCTGCGCGGCCTGCGCGGCGGCGGGATTGTGGATGGCCAGCGTGGCGGCGGTGCCGCCCAGCAGCAGGGCGCCGGTCAGGGCATAGGCATAACGCACGATGGATCAGTTCCTCTCGGATCGCGGGTGAAGCGACGGCGTGGTCATGCCGACCGCCGCCTGAACGCGGATTGAATATGAACAACGCGGCCAGCGGTCATTCAGCGACCGCCATTCTCGAAATTGCGCAGGTAGCTGTTGTTGGGCGACAGGACCCAGGCGGTCGAACCCTTTGGCGCATTGGGTCCGCGGCCGGGGAGGAACGTCTGCCGATACGACTGCATCGAACGGTAGAAGTCGTAGAAGGCCGCATCCTTGTTGAACGCCTGCGCATAGATCTGGGCGGCCTGGGCATCGGCGTTCGCCTGGATGATCTGGGCGTCCTTGTTGCCCTGCGCCCGCGTGAACGCCGCCTGTTGCTGGCGGGCGGTGCGCATCCGCTCCAGCGTGCGGTCGAGCGGGCTGCCCGAAGGGAGGTCGGCATGCTTGATCCGCACGTCGACGATCTGGACGCCGTATTGCGACGCGGTGCGCTGGAGCCGTGCCGTGATCGCCGTCATCACCTTGTCGCGGTCGGGGCTCAGCAGCACCTGGAACCGGATCTTGCCGATCTGGCTCCGGATCGCGGACGCGAGCAGCGGGGTCAGCGCCTGGCGGGCACCGTCCACGCTGCGCGAGGTGTTCACCATCCGCATCGGATCGACGACGCGGAAGCGGGCATAGGCGTCCACCTCCAGCCGCTGCTGGTCGGACGACAGGATCTGCTGGTTCTCGGCATCGACGTCGAGCACCCGCTTGTCGACCCACACCAGCCGGTCGACGAACGGGATGCGGGCGATGAGGCCGGCGCCCGTGTCGCCGAACGTCTCGTTCGACCGGTATGCGTTCACGACCCCGATCGGCCGTTCGAGCCGGATGATGACGGCCTGTTCGGTCTCGGGCACGATCGCGAACGTCGCCGCCGCCAGGATCGCGAACAGCAGCGCGGCGGTGCCGATCACCACCGGATTGCGCCATAGGCCGGCCATTGCCCCGGTCACTGGCCGCCTCCCGAAGCTGGCGCCCCGGCCGAGGTGTCGGCGGCGGGCGCGTCGGGCAGCTTGCGCGCGCGGTCGAGCGGCAGGTACGGCATCACGCCGTTCGGCTCGACGATCGTCTTGTCGGTATTGGCGAGCACGGCCTCCATCGTCTCGTAATACATCCGCCGCCGCGTGACCTCGGGGGCGAGCCTGTATTGCGTGTAGTAGACGTCGAACGCGGCCGCCTCGCCCTGCGCCTGCGCGATGCGCTGCTGCGCATAGGAGGTCGCGTTGTTGCGCGCGGTGGCGGCGTCCGACTGGGCCGCGGTCACGTCCTTGAACGCATCGTTCACCGCCGCCGGGGGATCGGCCTGCTTGATCGCGACGCCCTGGATGCGCAGGCCCGAACGATAGCCGTCGAGGATCCGCTGCATCCGCTCCTGCACCAGCCCCTCGATAGCGGTGCGGCCCGGCCCCAGCGCCTCGTCGAGCGTGACGTTGGCCACCTCCTCGCGCATCGCGCTCTCGCCGACCGCCTTCAGCGTCTCGCGCGGGTCCTTGATCTGGAACACGTAATCCTCGGGATTGCTGATGTTCCAGCGCACCGAATAGGCAAGGTCAATCAGGTTGCCGTCGCGGGTCAGCATCGGCCGCTCGCCGCCGCCGCCCTCGCCCTCCGCCGGCAGGTCGTCGGTGCGGATGTTCTGCACGTCCACCTTCGTCACCGTGGCGATCGGCGCGGGCAGCGTCAGGCTGATGCCGGGATCCAGCGTCCTTGCATAGGCGCCGAAATAGGTGACCACGCCGCGCTGCTGCGGCCCGATCGGATGGAAGGAGGTGAACACCACCCAGCCGCCGACGATCAGCGCGGCGCCGATCCCCCATAAGGTGCGCGGCCTGGGCGCCTGAGGCATGACCGGCCCGCCGCCGCCACGCGCGCGGCGCAGGAAATCGTCCAGCGCGCTGGGCTTTGCTCCCTTGGGCGGGACCGACCAGGGGTTGCGCGGCCCGCCCGGCTTGCCGTCGCCCGACGCGCCGCCGCCGTTCTCGCCCGACCCGCCCCAGGGGCCTTTGGGCTGATCGATATGGAGCGCGGGCGCGCGCTGGAACCAGCCCGTCAGGATCGTCATCCCATCTTTATAGGTGGCTATGATCGGAAAAACAGTGGCAAGGTCCGTGGGGCCTCCTAGATCAGCCCGCGATGACCCAGGACAAGCTGACCGCCGCGCTGTCGCCACTGGCCGGCGTCCTAGCCTCCGCGCGACTGACCGGCGGCCGCGCCGACGTGATCCTGGACGTCACCGGCCTGGCCGTACCCGAACGCGAGGCGCTGGAGGCGCAGGTGCGCGCCGCCGCCGCGACCGTCCCCGGCGTGGACGAGGTGCGCGTCGCGATGACGAGCGAACGGGCGCCCGGACACAGCCTGGCGGGCGAGGGTCACGCGGGCGACAGGCACGCGGGCGACAGGCCCCGCCGGCTGATCGCGGTGGCCAGCGGCAAGGGCGGTGTCGGCAAGTCGACGCTGGCGGCGAACCTCGCCGTGGCGCTCGCACGGGCCGGGCGGCGCGTCGGGCTGGTGGACGCGGACATCTATGGTCCCTCGCAGCCGCGGCTGATGGCCGCGGAGGGCGAACGGCCGCAGGCGCGCGAGAAGGTGATGATCCCCGTCGCCACCCGCTGGGGCGTGCCGATGCTGTCGATGGGGCAACTGGTCGAGCCCGGCCGCGCGGTCGCGTGGCGCGGGCCGATGGCGGCGGGCGCGCTGGGGCAGATGGTGGACGCCGACTGGGGCGCGACCGGCACGCTGCTCCTCGACCTGCCGCCCGGCACCGGCGACATCCAGCTGACCATGATCCAGAAACATCGGCCGGCGGGTGCGGTCATCGTCTCGACGCCGCAGGATCTGGCGCTGATCGACGCGGCCAGGGCGATCGACCTGTTCCGGACGGCGGGCATCCCGATCGTCGGCCTCGTCGAGAACATGGCGGGCTATGCGTGCCCGTCGTGCGGCGCGGTGTCCGACCCGTTCGGGCGCGGCGGCGCAGAAGCGGCGGCGGGCGAGCTGGGCATCCCGTTCCTCGGCCGCGTACCGCTCGACATCGCGATCCGCCGAGCGTCCGACGCGGGCGAGCCGCCGGCGGCGCTGGCGGGCGACACGGTATTCGCCGGGCTGGCGGGCAAGGTCGCGGCCTGGCTCGACGCGCACTGAACCTGCCCCCTCATCCCGGCGTTGAGCGCGCAAGGAGGACGGGCGATGCCGCTGACGCGCGACGAGGATATCAGGGCGCTGCTGGAGGAGACCCGCACGATCGCGCTGGTCGGCGCCTCCGACCGGCCGGACCGGCCGTCGTGGCGCGTGATGCGGATGCTGCAGGGCCACGGCTACCGCGTGATCCCGGTCAATCCGCAGATCACGGGCGAGCACCTGCACGGCGAGTTCGTGTTCCGCGAGCTGGCGCAGCTCGGCGACCCGATCGACCTGGTCGACATCTTCCGCCGTTCGGACGCGGCGGGCGCGGCGGTGGACGAGGCGATCGCGATCGGCGCCAGGGCGGTGTGGATGCAGCTGGGCGTGGTGAACGACGACGCCGCCGCCCGCGCCGAGGCGGCGGGGCTGAAGGTGGTGATGGACCGGTGCCCGGCGATCGACATCCCGCGGCTGGGCGTGGCGCGGGTCGGATGACGCGCGGCGGCCTCGACAACGGCGATCGGTTGTGGTTCGTTGCGCCATCCGACAGCAAGGGTTCCGCCATGCCGATCGCGCCCATCCTCCTGCTGATCGGCCAATCCGCGCCCGACCTCATCGCCATCGCGCGGGCGCGAACCGCCGCCGAGGTCCGATGCGCCGTCGTTGACGCCACCCCCGGCACGACCGACGTCACGGTCTGCGGCCGGCGCCGGGCGGACCGCTATCGCGCGCCGCTGGCGACCCGCGTCGCCGACCGCCGCGACGACGTCGTGCAGGAGCGCGCGGCGCTGCTCCACCGCACCAGCCCGGTGCAGGACCTGTCGCCCTTCCTCGTCGGCGGCGGCATGGTGGGGGTGAGCGCGGGCGTCGGCTTCGGCGCGAGCGGCACGACGACCCACGTCCGGCCGCTCGCACCGTGATCGCCGCGCTGCTCCTGCTCCAGGCCGCGACCGCCCCGCCGACCGCGCCCGCGCCCGCGCGCGAAAAGTTCTCCATCCTCACCGACCCATGCGCCAACGCCAGCAACGACGGCGGCGACGTGGTGGTGTGCGGACGTCCCGAGACGCTCGCGCCCCGCCTGCCGCTCGCGCGGTTTCGGGGGGTGCCCGATCATGCCGTGCCGTCCAACCCAGACCTTAGCGCCCGCGTGGCGCTGGACGGGCCGGGGATCGGCACCGAATGCGGCGCCTATGGCGAGGGCTGTCCGATCGGCGGGGGTGGCTATGCGATGCCCGCGCTGGTCAACGGCGCCGCCGGGCTGGTGAAAAAGGCGTTCGCGAAGCACCCCGACAAGACCGGCCGGGTCGCCATATCGATGGACGATGACCCGCCCGTCGACGTGTCGCAGAAGGTGCATCCATAGCGGTTGCGGGTTCCCTCTCCACCGTTCGCCCCAATCTTGTCGAAGGGCCGTGCTTCTTCGAACGGACGCAGGCGAAGCACAATGCCTTGGTAAGCTCGGCACGAACGGGTGAGTGGGGGGAAGCAAGGTCGGGCGGGGCGACGGCGATGCCGCCGCCGTGACGTCGGACGGGTCGGATTCGCGCAATGGCGCTCGGTCGCGCGCCGCCGCCGTCGACTGCGCCCGACGCGGCTCCGGCTACAGGAGGTGCATCCACAGCGGCTGGCCCGACAGGCTGGACGATCCGCGCAACCGCTCCAGTGCGGCCGCCACGCACCGTTCCGGCCCCTCGTGCGTGACGATCGCGACCAGCACGCCGCCGTCCGCGCTCGCCCCGTCGGTCGCGGGAGCGCGCTGGATCAGGCTCTCGATCGAGACGCCCGCATCGCGCATCGCCGCCGCGATCTCCGCCAGCACGCCCACCCGGTCCGCGACGGTGAAGCGCAGGTACGCGCGCCC
>NZ_CAHJWW010000135.1 GCF_903643035.1 Sphingomonas bacterium
CCGTTCCTCCCTCGCCGCGAGCCACGCCCGCGCCCGCGACGAGGCGCTGCCGATCGAGGAGCGCGACCTGCCGTTCGGCTGGGTGGTCGGCGGCAGTCTCGCGGTACTGGCGCCGATCGCCGGGCTGCTGTGGTCGGTGATCGCGGGCGGGCCGCTGGCGGCGTCGGGCGTCGTGCTGATCGCGGGCGCGCTCGTGTTCGTGCTCGTAGCCGGGCTCGTGATCGCGGCGGTGTGCGGGTACATGGCCGGGCTGATCGGCGCGAGCAACTCGCCGGTATCGGGGATCGGCATCCTGTCGGTCCTCGCCGCGTCGCTCATGCTGGTCGGGCTGTTCGGCCGCGGGCAGCCGGCGGGGACGACCCAGGCACTGGTCGCCTATGCGCTGATCGTGACGGGCATCGTGTTCGGCGTCGCGACGATCTCCAACGACAACCTCCAGGACCTCAAGACCGGGCAGCTGGTCGGCGCGACGCCGTGGAAGCAGCAGGTGGCGTTGCTGATCGGGGTAGGCTTCGGCAGCCTGGTGGTGCCGCCGGTGCTCCAGCTGATGATGCGCTCGTTCGGGTTCGCAGGAATGCCGGGCGCGGGGCCGAACGCGCTCGCCGCGCCGCAGGCGGCGCTGATCTCCGCGCTGGCCAAGGGGGTGCTGGGCGGCGACCTGAACTGGGCGATGCTCGGCTGGGGCGCGGCCGTGGGAGTGGCGGCGGTGGCGGTGGACGAGGCGCTGGGCCGCGCCAAGCTGCTCCGCCTGCCGCCGCTCGGCGTGGGGCTGGGCATCTACCTGCCGATGAGCGTGACGCTGCCCGTGGTGCTGGGGTCGGTGCTGGGGCATCTGTACGACCGCTGGGCGGACGGCACGCACGACCCGGAGGCGACGCGGCGGACCGGCATCCTGATGGCGACGGGCATGATCGTGGGCGAGAGCCTGTGGGGCGTGCTGTTCGCGGGGATCGTCGCGGCAGCGGGCACGGACGCGCCGCTGGCGGTGGTGGGGGACGGGTTCGGCGGCTGGGGGTTGGGTGGGGGCACGGCGCTGTTCCTCCTGCTGACGTGGGGGCTGTACCGGCGGGCGCGGGGAACCGGCCGGCATCAATCATAAGTTCTGATCCTCCCCCGCCAGGGGGAGGTGGCGCCGCAGGCGACGGAGGGGGAGGTGGTCGATGCGCCTCGACGGATCGGACGATAGCCGGCGTTTCGCCCGCCAGCTGCGCCGCAGCATGACGCCGCCGGAACCGGCGCTATGGTTCGCCCTGCGACGCAACGATGCCGACCTGCGCTTCCGGCGGCAGCACCCCGCCGGTGACTACGTGCTCGATTTCTTCTGCGCGCCGGCCCGGCTGGCGATCGAGGTCGACGGCGAGGTTCATGGCCGTGGCGACCGGCCGGCTCGGGACGCGGCGCGCGACGCGTGGCTTCAAGTACGCGGCGTCGAGGTCCTGCGTTATCCGGCACGAGATGTGCTGATGGAACTCGACCTTGTCGTCCGGCAGATCGTGTCGACCGCCGTGGAGCGGCGGGACGTGCTCGTGGCCGGTCAGCGGCCTCCCCCTCCGTCACCTTCGGTGCCACCTCCCCCTGGCGGGGGAGGATGAAAGATGGTGGTCGTCGACCGGCCGCGCCTAAGCCATTGCCGCCAGCATCTCGCCGATTCCCACGAACGCGAATCCCACCGAGCTGTCCGCGATCCCGTACGGCATGAACAGCGTGTCGCCGTGCTTGATCGCGCCACAGGTGTAGACGACGTTGGGGACATAGCCTTCGCGATCATGGTCCGCCGCCGCCAGGAGCGGCTGGCGCGTGCGGCCGATCACCTTGGCGGGGTCGCGCTTGTCGAGCAGCACGGCGCCGATCGAATACTTCCGCATCGCGCCGACGCCGTGCGTCAGCAGCAGCCAGCCCTCGTCCAGCTCAATCGGCGCGCCGCAGTTGCCGATCTGGACGAGCTCCCACGGGAAATGGGGCCTGAGGATCATCGCGCCCTCGTCCCAGTGCGTCAGGCTGTCCGACTTGAGGAGGAACAGGTTCTCGCCGTCCTGTCGCCCGATCATCATGTACTTGCCGCCCACCTGGCGCGGGAACAGCGCCATGCCCTTGTTGCGCGACGCGCTGCCCGTCATCGGCACCAGATCGAACGAACGGAAGTCGCGCGTGCGCATCAGCTCGGACTGAATGATCGAGCCGTTGTAGGCGGTATAGGTGCCCAGCCACTCGTAGCTGCCATCCCCATGCTGGAACTGGACGAGGCGCAGGTCCTCCAGCCCCTTGGACTGGGCGCGCGTGATGGGGAAGATGACGGTGCCCGACAGCGTGCTGTCGCGGTGGCGATAGACGGTCACCGGCCCCTCGGGCAGCTCTTCCTCGCCATGCCCCGGGCAATCGGTCGCGGTCGCGAACGGCGGCTCGGGCGCCAGCACCAGATCCCTTGCCTCGGTGATGATCCCCTCGCGGAACGCGACGGACGAGATGTGCCCCTCGCCCACCGCGCGCAGCGACATCAGGATGCGCATCGACCCCGCCGGCATGCCCGACTGGTCGAAATGCGGCACCGCGCTGGGGTTCATCAGCGCGGCGGCGGCATAGCTGTACTCGTGGCAGAAATAGGCGCCGATCAGCTGGCGCTTCTCGTCGCCGATCTCCGCCCCGTCGAGGCGCATCACATCCTCGATCTCGTCGTAGCGGGTCATGAATATGCGCCGCGTCTGCCAGTGGCGCGCCTCGAAATCGCGCAGCACCAGTTCCAGCTGGTCACGCGCGTCGCCGGGCGACATCTCCAGCACCTCCCGCACCAGCCGCTCGGCGCGGCTGGGACCCGTCGCGGTGGGCGACCAAGCGAGGTGGAAGGGCCGCACGACGACCCGCGAGGGATCGGCATGCAGCCGCAACTGGTGATCGAAGATGTCCACGCCCGCTTGTGTCCCGGATTGCCTGCCCCGGCGCCGGGCGTTCAGGCGACGGCGCGGTCCGTCCCTGCCACGCCCGCCGAGCGTTGCGAAAGCCCCGAAATCGCGCACGACGCCATTTGCAGCGCCAAAATCGACTCCGCCCCCTGGTTGCGGTTCAGGCCGGTCGGCATCAGCCCGTCGAAACAGCCGCCGTCGCTCTGGCTCGCAAGCGGCAGGTCGAGGTCGTTGGAGCCGAGATACCAGCGATAGGCCCTGTACGCCTCCTCCACCCAGCGCGGATCGCCGGTCGCCTCGTGCGCCGCCACGCAGGCGTCGATCGTCGCCTGCGCCTCCAGCGGCTGCTGGTCGAACGCGAGCGGCTCCTCGTAGGGGCGGCCGAAGCTCTCGGTGCCGATCGCCCGGAACCTCCCCTCCGGGCTGGTCTGCATGCCGACGATCCAGTCGAGCGTGTCGAGCCCGCACCGCACGAGGTCCTGGCGGCCCAGCGCCTGGCCGGCGCGGATCAGCGCCTGCGGCAGGCGGGCGTTGTCGTACGCCAGCACGATCTCGAACCAGCGCCACTCGGGACGGCGCGCTTCGGCGAGCAACGCCAGATGCTCGTCCGGGAACCGCGCCAGGATCGCGCGCGACAGCTCGTGCCCCGGCAGCGCCTCCAGCATCGCCGCCGCGCCCAGCATCGCGAACGACTGCGCGCGCGGGCTCTGCAGTTCGAGCGACAGGCTGGCGGCCTGGTCGAACATCGCCACCGCCCAGTCGCGATGCTTGCGCATCCTGGAGTCGCGCGCCGTCATGCCCAGCGCCCACAGCGCGCGGCCGTTCGAGTCCTCGGACCCGACGTCCTCGCACCAGGTGCGGTCGAAGGTCATGAAGTTGCGGAAGCGGCGCCGCTCCGGGTTCCAGGCGTATTGCAGGAACGAGGCATAGATCGTCGTCCAGCGATCCCGCTGCTCCTCGGCCATGTCGGCGATCATGTGAGTGAGCATCAGCGCGCGGGCATTGTCGTCGATGCAATAGCCGTGACGGCGATCGGGAACGGAATAGATCGAGTGCTGGAGCATCCCGGTCGAATCGGTCATCCGCTCGACCGCCGCGAAATCGGGCGACAGCGCGCGGACCGGCGCGTTGGCGGCCGATATCCGGCGCGGCTTGGTGGCGAGCGCCGCCTCCATCTCCGCCATCGCCCGTTCCGCCAGGCGCGACCAGATCATCGTGCGTCCGCGATCATAGGCCCGCCGCGACAGGCGGAGACGGTTCCGCTCGGAGCCGAGCAGTTCATTGATGGCGGTCGAGAACCCCTTATCGTCGCCAAAGTCAACCAGAACGCCATGCCCGTCGGCGAGTATCTCGGTCGCGTGCACATAGGGCGTCGAGACCACCGCCTTGCCGACGCCGACCGCATAGGAGAGCGTGCCGCTGGTGATCTGCGCCGGGTTGACATAGGGCGTCGCATAGACGTCGGCGGCCTTGAGGCAGTCGATCAGCTCGTCGTTCTCCAGAAAGGCGTCGACGAGCCGGACGTTGGACGACACGCCCAGCGATCCCGCCAGCGCCACCAGCCGCTCGCGATAGGCCTGGCCCTCCTGCGCCACGAGGTTGGGATGGGTGGAGCCCAGCACCACGTAGAGGACGTCGGGATGTTCCGCCACGATCGCGGGCATCGCCCGGATCATCGTCTCGATGCCCTTGCTCGGCGCCAGCAGCCCGAACGTCAGGACGACGGGATGGCCGAGCCACCCGAACCGCTTCTTGAAGGCTTCGGGATCGCCGAACGCCAGGTCGGGCACGCCGTGCGGGATCATCGCCAGCAGACGGGGGCTGGCGCCATAGACGCGCTGGAGGATCTCGCGGCCCTTCTCGGCCATGACGATCACCTTGGCGGCGCGGCGCAGCAGCCCCTCCATCACCCGCCGCTCGTCGGCGCTCGGCCGCTCCAGCACGGTATGCAGCGTGACGATCAGGGGCAGCGAGGTGCGGTCCAGCAGCGTCAGTATGTGCTCGCCCGCCGCGCCGCCGAAGATGCCGTATTCGTGCTGCAGCCAGATCACCTGCGCGCCGCTCGCCTCGATCGCGCGGGCGGCCGAGATATAGGCCATGAGGTCGTTCTGCGGGATGCTGCGCGTCACCTCCGGGGGATAGGCATAGGGAGCGTGGTGGTCGTCCATCGCGTAGACGTCGACCGCCACCTTCGGAAAGCTCGCGCGCAGGGCGGCATGCGTATCGGTCGTGTAGGTCGCTATACCGCATTGGCGAGGCAGGAAATTGCCGATTAGGGCGATGTGATCGACCGACGTGACGTCCTGCTTCACCTTGATGTATCCTCCCGGGGCCGGCGATCCGCGCTAGCTGTACGATCGATGAACGATCGCGATGTTACATGGTTGCGATCGCGCCTTCCTGCAACATGGGCGTACCGCCCGCCATTCGGCTCAGCCGCGGCCGCGATAGGGCGGGACGCCCTGGTCGGGCAGCCACAGGTCGGCGGGCGGCGGCCCGCTCTGCCAGAAGACGTCGATCGGGATGCCGCCGCGCGGGTACCAATAGCCGCCGATGCGCAGCCAGTGCGGCGCCATCTCCGCGACCAGCCGCTCGCCGATCCCGACGGTGCAGTCCTCGTGGAACGCGGCGTGGTTGCGGAAGCTGCCGAGGAACAGCTTCAGGGACTTCGACTCGACGATCGTCGCGGCGGGGACGTAGTCGATCACCAGATGCGCGAAGTCCGGCTGGCCCGTCACCGGGCACAGCGACGTGAACTCCGGCACCGCGAAGCGGACCAGATAGCGCGTGTCGGCGCGCGGGTTGGGGACATAGTCGAGCGCCGCCTCGTCCGGGCTGGCGGGAAGGCGGCTTGGTTGACCAAGGTGAACGGGTGTCATCGGCACTATCTAGGCGTCGGCGCAGCGGATACCAATCTGCCGGCCATGATCCTGATACCCGTGCTGGGCGACCAGCTGTCGCCCTCGCTGTCCGCCCTCGACGGCATCGACCCCGCCGGGGCGGTGGTGCTGATGACGGAGGTAGCCGACGAGACGACGTACGTGCGCCACCATCGGCGCAAGATCGCCTTCATCCTGTCGGCGATGCGCCACCATGCGGCGGCGCTGCGCGGCGCGGGGTGGCAGGTGCGCTACGTCGCGCTCGACGATCCCGATAACACGGGCAGCTTCACCGGCGAAATCGCGCGCGCGGTGTCGGAGCTGGCCCCCGACCGGATCGTCGCGACGGAAGCGGGCGAGTGGCGCGTGCTGGCGATGCAGGAGGCGTGGGAGACGCTGTTCGGCATTCCCGTCGACATCCGCCCCGACACCCGCTTCGTCGCGACCACGCGGAGTTCGAGGAGTGGGCGCAAGGCCGCGCCGAACTGACGATGGAGTGGTTCTATCGCGACATGCGCCGCAAGACCGGGCTGCTGATGGACGGGGCGAAACCGGCCGGCGACCGCTGGAACTTCGACAAGGAGAACCGCAGGCCGGCGAAGGCGGACCTGCTGATGCCGCGCCCGCACGCCTTTCCGCCCGACGCGATCACACAGGACGTGCTGGCGCTGGTGGCGGCGCGCTTCGCGGACCATCCCGGCAGCCTCGACGGGTTCGACTACGCGGTGACGGCGGCGGACGCGGAGGCGCAGGCGGCGTATTTCATGCGGCATGCGCTGCCGCAGTTCGGCGACTACGAGGATGCGATGCTGGTCGGCGAGCGGTTCCTGTGGCACTCGATCCTGTCGCCGTACCTCAACGCAGGACTTCTGGATCCGGTCGACCTGTGCCGGCGCGCGGAGGTGGAATACCGCGCCGGGCGCGCGCCGCTAAACTCGGTCGAGGGCTATGTCCGCCAGATCATCGGCTGGCGCGAATACATGCGCGGCATCTACTGGCGCGAGGGGCCGGGCTATGTCGACCGCAACTTCCTCGACGCGCACCGGCCGCTGCCCGGATGGTACTGGACCGGCGACACCGACATGCGCTGCCTCGCCGAGGCGCTGGGGCAGACGATGGCCACCGCGCACGCGCATCACATCCAGCGGCTGATGGTGACGGGCAATTTCGCGCTGCTGATCGGCGCCGATCCGGCGGCGGTGCACCGCTGGTACCTGGAGGTCTATGTCGACGCCTATGAATGGGTCGAGCTGCCCAACACGCTGGGCATGAGCCAGTTCGGCGACGGCGGCCTGCTCGGCTCCAAGCCCTATGCCGCGTCGGGCGCGTATATCGACCGGATGAGCGATTACTGCCGCCACTGCCGCTACGACGTGAAGAAGCGCGTGGGCGCGGACGCCTGCCCGTTCAACGCGCTCTACTGGGACTTCGTCGCCCGCAACGAGGACAAGCTCGCGCGCAACCGGCGGATGCAGATGCCCTACCGGACCTGGCACAAGTGGACCGACGCGCAGCAGGCGGAGACGCGCGCGCAGGCGGCGGGCTTCCTCGCGGCGCTGGACGCGGAGGCGGCGAACGCGGCGGCGGGCGGCTACTGACGCGGGTGGCGGGTCCGTCGCGATTGGGGTAGCGCGGCGCAATGGACGCGCTCGTCACTCCCGAATGGCTCGCAGGACAGCCGCGCGGGCACGATCTAGTCGTGCTGGACGCGAGCTACGCGTCCACGGTCCCGGGCTCCCCGCCGCACGATCCGCTCGCCGCCTATCGCGCGGGGCACATTCCAGGGGCGCGGTTCCTCGACCTCGACCCGCTCGTGGACGCCGGCGCGCCGCTGCCCTCGACGATCCCGCCGGCCGCGCTGGTCACGCGGCGGCTGCGCTCGCTCGGCATCGGCGACGGCACGCGGATCGTCCTGTACGACGACGTGGCGCACCGGACGTCGGCGCGGGCGTGGTGGCTGCTGGCGGCGTTCGGGATCACGGACGTGGCGCTGCTCGACGGCGGCATCGCGCGCTGGCGGGCCGAGGGACGACCGCTCGTCACCGGGGA
>NZ_CAHJWW010000136.1 GCF_903643035.1 Sphingomonas bacterium
GCAGCCCTCGCGACGCCGCCGGTGGGGCAGGGGAGCTTCGTCCCGCTCGGCGCGGTCGCGCTCGGCCTGCCGGTGGTGGCGGAGGCGTTGCGCCAGGCCGGGTCGCCGGCGTTTCAGCTTGGGTTGCCGGAGCACGAAGTCGGGCTGCCGGAGCATGAGGCCGGATCGCCGGAGCGCGAGGCCGGACCGCCGGGAGGTCGGGAGACGATCGCGTTCGAGCCGACCGCCGGCAACGGCTTCCCGATCTCCGACCTCGTCGCCCGCATAGAGGCGTTCCAGCGCCAGCGCGACCTGGCCTCGCCCGACGATCCGGCCGCCGCTGGGCAGGCGCCCGCGCCCGCGACCATCTTTTCTTTCGAGACCGACTCGACCGGCACGATCCGCTGGGTGGAGGGGGTGGAGCGTGCGCCGCTCATCGGCCTGTCGCTGGCGGCGTTCGGCGGACCCGGCTCGGTGGTCGACGGCGTCGCCGCCGGCGCGTTCCGCCGCCGCGCGCCGTTCCACGACGCGCGCTTCGTCGTCGTCGGCCTGTCGGCGGCGGCGGGAGCATGGCGGATCGCGGCGGAGCCGAGCTTCGATCCCGCGAGCGGTCGTTTCATCGGCTACCGCGGCACGGGCCGCCGCCCTCGCTTCGACGAGAGCGCGTCGCCGCCCGCCACGGGCCATGCCGCCGTCGCCGACGGGCTGCGCCAGCTGGTCCATGAACTGCGCACGCCCACCAACGCGATCGGCGGTTTCGCCGAGCTGATCGAGAGCGAGATGCTAGGGCCGGTGCCCGCGCCCTACCGCGCGCGGGCCGCCACGATCCGCGCCCATGCCGCCGATCTGATCGCCGCGATCGACGATCTGGACACCGCCGCCCGGATCGAGGGGCAGGCGATGGAGCTGCGTGCCGGACCGGTGCCGCTCGGGCCGCTGCTCCGGCAGGTGATCCTCGATTGCCAGCCGCTCGCCGCGATGCGTGGGGCGATGTTGTCGCTGACGCCGGTCCCGTCGACGCTGGTGCTGGACATCGACGATCGGGCCGCCGAGCGGCTGCTCGGGCGATTGCTCGCCGCGCTGGTATCCGCCTGCGTGTCCGGCGAGCGGCTGACGATCGCGGCGATGCGCGGCGACGGCGATGCCGTGCTGGTGATCGTCGACCGGCCGGCCGCGCTCGCCGCGCTGGCGTCCGGCGGTCCGTTGCTGGTCGATGCCGAGCGGGAGGCGGCGATGCCGGGTGCGCCGCTGCTGGGCGTGGGCTTCGCGCTGCGGCTGGCCTGCAACCTCGCGGCCGGTCTGGGCGGTGCGCTCGCCTTCGAGCCGCGATGCCTGACGGTCAGGCTGCCGGCCGCCGTCGGCGAAGGAACGGGCCAGACGTACGCGGGCTGACGATGGCGGAGCGTGCTTCTCACGGGTTCCCTTCCGGAACCCCTCCCGGCCCATCTCCCGGCTACGACGTGCCAGCGCCCGCCGCCGATGCGCTGGTGCGCTGGCCGGAGGACTTCGGCCGGCGCTTCACGCTGTTCGTCGATACGGAGGAGGAGTTCGACTGGTCGCGCCCGCCCGCGCGCGATGCCCGCCAAGTGAGCGCGGTCGCGGCCCTGCCGGTCGCGCACCGCCGGCTCCGCTCGATGGGCGTCGAGGCGACTTATATGGTCGACCACCCCGTTGTCGCGGACGCGCGCGCCGCCGCGCTCATCTCGGGGATGCTGGGTGAGGGGGGCGCGGCGATCGGGGCTCAGCTCCACCCCTGGGTCAATCCGCCGTTCTGGGACGGCGCCGGCCCCGGCGGGACCTATCCCGGCAACCTGCCGCGTTCGGTCGAGGCGGCGAAGATCGACGTACTGACCGGGGCGATCGAGCGCGCCCTGGGCCGCCAGCCCCGCGCCTATCGTGCCGGACGCTACGGGATCGGGCCGTCGACGGCGGCGCTACTGGTGGAGCGCGGCTACCGCCTCGATAGCTCGGTGCGCGCGCGCTACGACTACCGGCGCGATGGCGGCCCGGACTTCCGCGCGGTTGGTTCGCGCGCCTATCGAACCGGACCGGACGGCGCGCTGGTCGAGCTTCCGCTGACGACGGTGTTCACCGGCCGCTGGCGCGGCGCGGGCGGGCACTGGCACGGGCTCGCCGGACGCGTGCCGCATGGCCGCGGCCTGCTGGCGCGGCTGCGGCTGGTGAACCGGGTCGCGCTGACGCCGGAGGACATGCCGGCGGGCGACGTGGTCGAGGCGGTCCGGATCGCGGCGGGCGAGGGGCTGGCGCTGCTCAACCTGTCCTTCCACTCGCCCTCGCTCGTGCCCGGGCACACGCCCTATGTCCGCGACGCTGGCGACCTTGCGCGGTTCTGGAGATGGTGGGACGTCGTGCTCGATGCGCTGGATGCGGCAGACTATCGTTCCGCCTCGGTGGACGAGGTGATTGCGGCGGCGGGACGAGCGCGCTACCGGGGATCACGGGGCGCGGGCCTGTAGCTCAACTGGTTAGAGCTGGCCGCTCATAACGGCTAGGTTGCGGGTTCAAGTCCTGCCGGGCCCACCCCGCCGCCCCGCACGTCGCTGACGGCCGGCACCCGTGACCGCCACCGCCTCGACGCCTGATAAGCAATGAAATTGACACCACGCTTCAATTTCTCAACAATCCCGCTAGAGAGGCATGATCGGGGAGTGGCGCAGCCTGGTAGCGCATCTGGTTTGGGACCAGAGGGTCGCAGGTTCGAATCCTGTCTCCCCGACCAATGCCTGATCGGCTCGCGATCCGATCGTGGTTCTGATGCACAAAAAAGGGCGCCGTCCTGATGGAGGGCGCCCTTTCGCGTCGCAAGCCGACCTGTCGGTCGGCGGACGATCACTGCATGTTTTTGGCGGTCGCCTTACCGGCATCGCGAACGTTGTCGGCGGTGTCGTGCATGTTGTCGGCAGCGTTCGCCATCATGTCCGATGCCATCGCGTTGGAGGAGTTATCAGACACCGCCTGCATATTGTCTGCAGCGGCATCGATGTTGTCGCCAACCATGTCGGCGTTGTTCTCAACGGCGGCGGCTTCCGGTGACTTCGCCTTGCAAGCCCCAAGCGACATCAGGCTAGCGGCAACGAGAACGACGGTAAACTTCTTCATACGGGTACTCCCCCAAAATGCAAAATCATCCGCGTTCGACCTGAACGTCGCCGCGAGCCGAGACGATGCCGCGTCAGACCCCAGTTGGTCAATGGGAAATTGATACGCCGATCCGCCCGGTTTTCGCGCCAGTCCGTCCAATCGCGCGGGTATCGATCGTGTCGGCGCCTTGTGCGCGACCACGCCGCCCTGGCCGGCCCGCACATCCGTACCGGGCCGGCGATGGCCGCAGGGTCCGGTACTGGCCGGGGTCCGCCCTGAGCCGTCCGGCGCGGCGGCGGGCACGGGGAGCGCGCGATCAACTGCTGGTCGACGGCAGAGGCACGATCCTCCTGTTCTGGCGGCGAAGCCGCAGGCTTGGCGCGTCCGTGGCCGCGTTGCCAACCGGCCACCGCCCGACTATCTGCCCCCTCACATCCCCGCACACCCGATATTCCAGGAGCGCGCGCCGCCATGGCCGTCCAGTACAGCTACGTCATGAAGGGTCTGACCAAGACCTTCCCGGGCGCGAACAAGTCTGTTCTCAACAACATCAGCCTCCAGTTCCTGCCCACCGCCAAGATCGCGATCATCGGCCCCAACGGATCGGGCAAGTCGACCCTGATGAAGGTGATGGCCGGGCTGGATCCCGACTTCCAGGGCGAGGCATGGGCAGCTGAGGGCATTCGTGTCGGATACCTGCCGCAGGAGCCGCATCTCGATGCCACCAAGGACGTGATGGGTAACGTGAAGGATGGCGTGCGTCCGGTCGCGGACCTGGTCGACCGGTTCAACGCCATCTCCGCCGAGATGGGAGACCCGCAGGACGACACGGATTTCGACAAGCTCCTCGAGGAAATGGGCGAACTCCAGGCCAAGATCGACGCGGTCGATGGCTGGGCGCTCGACAGCCAGCTCGAACAGGCAATGGAGGCGTTGCGCTGCCCGCCGTCGGACGGCGATGTGACGACGCTGTCTGGGGGCGAGCGTCGCCGTGTCGCCTTGTGCAAGCTGCTGCTCGAGAAGCCAGAGATCCTGCTGCTTGACGAGCCAACCAACCACCTTGATGCCGAGAGCGTGTCATGGCTGGAGAACTACCTGAAGGAATATACCGGTAACGTCATCCTTGTCACCCATGACCGTTACTTCCTCGACAACGTCGTCAACTGGGTGCTCGAACTCGATCGCGGTCGCTACTATACCTATGAGTCCAACTACTCCGGCTATCTGGAGAAGAAGGCCAAGCGGATGGAGCAGGAGGATCGCGAGGAGGAAGGTCGGCAGAAGGCGATCCGCGACGAACTGGACTGGATGCGCCAGACACCCAAGGCACGCCAGACCAAGAGCAAGGCGCGCATTCGTGCATTCGACGAGCTGGTCGAGAAGCAGGAGAACCGCGTCGCCGGCAAGGCGCAGATCCTGATCCAGCTGCCCGAGCGACTGGGCGGCAAGGTGATCGAGGCCAAGGGTCTGACCAAGTCCTATGGCGACAAACTGTTGTTCGATGGGCTTGACTTCACGCTACCGCCGGGCGGCATTGTTGGGGTCATCGGGCCTAACGGCGCGGGCAAGTCGACGCTGTTCAAGCTCATTACCGGACAGGAGCAGCCCGACACGGGGTCGATCGAAGTCGGCCAGACGGTGAAGCTTGGCTATGTCGATCAGTCTCGCGACGATCTGGATCCTACCAAGAACGTATGGGAGGAGATCAGCGACAAGCTGGAGGTGTTCCGGTTCGGCAAGCAGGAAATGGGTACGCGCGCCTATGTGGGCGCTTTCAACTTCAAGGGGCAGGACCAGCAGAAGAAGGTGGGTCAGCTATCGGGCGGCGAGCGTAACCGCGTCCACATGGCCAAGATGCTGAAGGAGGGTGGCAACGTTCTGCTGCTCGACGAGCCGACCAACGATCTGGACGTCGAGACGCTGCGCGCGCTGGAGGAGGCGCTGGAGAGTTTCGCTGGCTGCGCGGTGGTCATCAGCCACGACCGTTTCTTCCTCGATCGCCTCGCGACCCACATCCTGGCATTCGAAGGCGACAGCCACGTCGAGTGGTTCGAGGGCAATTACGAGAGCTACGAGGAGGACAAGCGCCGTCGCATGGGGGACGCCGCAGATCGGCCGACCAGGCTGGCCTACAAGAAACTGACCCGGTGACTGCGGCGCTGCTCGTGCTGCTGCTCTGGTAGAAGGATACGTCCCCGATCGCCTGCAGCATATCGCGATTGGCTCTCGGCGATCGCGTCCGGTCATGATGGGGCCGGCCCGATCGACTGATCTTGATCGTGCATCTGACCGACTACATCGTGCGCGGCGTGCCCCGGACGCGTCCACAGCCACTTCCTTCTATCACGACTTCTCGCGAGCGACTTGACGTTTCGGGTAGTCCGGTGGTCGCCTGTGCCGACATCCGTATGCCGAGTTGCAGGTTAGGCGTCTCAATGATCGATCCACCTACCGCAGCGGCTGCGGTCCGCTTCCCGAACGCAACTTCGCGCCCACGACATGCCGTCATCAGCCGGCGCCCGCTTGCCGGAGCTTAATTGTTGTGATCGTCATTGGCGTGAGCCATCGCTGATATTGGACGAGCCAACGATCGGAAGCCGCTTCAGATCGCCCCATCGAACGTGTCGCATCTCGCCGGATCGCCCGAGTCCAGCCCGACCTGCAGCCAATGCTCGCGCTGCGCCGAGGTGCCGTGGGTGAAGCTGTCGGGAACCACCCGGCCCTGCGCCTCCTGCTGGAGCGTGTCGTCGCCGATCGCATGGGCGGCCGTCAGCCCTTCCTGAACGTCGCCAGGATCGAGCCGGTCCTTGTTCGCGTTCGCCCAGACGCCGGCGTAGCAGTCCGCCTGTAGTTCCAGCTTCACCGACAGCTTGTTGGCGTCGGTCGCGCTGGACGATTGTTCCGCCTGACTGACCTTGGCCGAAATGCCCAGCAGATTCTGGATATGATGCCCGAACTCGTGCGCGATGACATAGTCCTGCGCGAAGTCGCCGCCGGCGTGGAAGCGGGTCTGGAGTTCCTGAAAGAAGCTGGTGTCGAGATAGATGCCGTCGTCCGTCGGGCAGTAGAACGGCCCCATCGCCGCCTGCGCCGCGCCGCATCCCGATTGGCCATCGCGGCTGTAGAATTGCAGCGAGGGCGCCTGGAACTGCTTGCCCTCGTGCGCGAACAGCGCGGCCCAGGTCTTGTCCGCGCTGCTGAACGCGTTGCAGGCCGCCTTGCTCGACGCGTCGAGGTTGCACGCCCTGCTCGCGTCGGCGTGCGCGGCCGGCGCGCTGCGCTGCGTCGGGGCAAAGCCGCCGCCGTTCCCGTTTCCGCCACCCAGCAGCGATAGCGGGTTCACGCCCAGCACCGCAAGGACGATCACCACGAGCACGATGCCGCCGCAGCCGAACCGGCTGCCGATCAGCGGCAGCAGGCCCAGCAGCAGGCCGCCGCCGCCGCCGCCGCCTCTACCGCCAAGGAACCCGCCGCCACCCTGGCCGCGCTGGTCGCCGACGTTGATGTCGGGATCGAAGTCGTCGAGACGCATGCCGGGTGCCTTGCAGGAGAGGAAGGGTCCTGAATGGGCGGCGTTGCCCTGCGTTGCAACCGCGCGCGGTCGCGACGGTCGTCGGCGCGAGCCCCGAAACATCGCCAACGTTAGCCAGACAGGCCCAGGTCCCGCTCCTCCGAGAGCGGTAGGACCCAGCCGTCGCCTAGGCTCAGGACCTATTAAACAGTTGCGTTAGCTCTGGCGGGTTGATTCAGTGGCGTCGGAGGTGTCGCAATGTCCGACCTGTTGTTGCTGTCCGAGGCGCAGATGCGCCGGATCGAGCCGTGTTTTCCGCTGTCGCACGGTGTGCCACGGGTGGATGACCGGCGGGTATTGAGCGGCATCCTGTTCGTGATCCGCAACGGGTTGCGGTGGCGCGACACGCCTGCGGCGTACGGGCCGCACAAGCCTGTCTCGAGCAACGTCGAGAGGACGATCTATAACCGCTTCACCCGCTGGAGCAGGCTCGGCGTGTTCAACCGCATCTTCGCCGAACTGGCGGCGGGCAGCGACACCTCGGACCGACTGATGATCGATGCGACCCACCTCAAGGCGCATCGCACCGCCGCCAGCTTGCTCAAAAAGGGGCTCTACCCTGCTGCATCGGGCGCAGCCGTGGCGGGCTGACGACCAAGCTCCACGCCGTGTGCGACGGCAGCGGCCGCCCTGTCCGTCTAGTCCTTACCGAGGGACAGACCAGCGACTACAAGGGTGCCGCCATGCTGGTTGACACCCTGCCGCCTGCCAAAGCCATGCTCGCCGACAGAGGATATGATGCCACCTGGTTCCGCAAGGCGCTTGCCGAACGCGGCATCGCCGCGTGCATCCCCTCGAAGATCAACCGCAAGGTCGCGATCCCGCACGATCGATCCCTCTACCGCCAGCGCCACCGTATCGAGAACATGTTCGGCAGACTCAAAGACTGGCGACGCATCCACACCCGCTACGACCGATGTGCCCACACCTTCCTGTCAGCCATCGCACTCGCCGCCAGCTTCATCTTCTGGCTCAATCAATGAGTCCTGAACCTAGCACTACTTTGGCAGAGTAGATTTGTCGGTAATTGCCAGCGGCTTATGACAGTGTGGGCACTGCGTGGGCGGC
>NZ_CAHJWW010000137.1 GCF_903643035.1 Sphingomonas bacterium
CCGATCTGGCGCGGGGTCGGACATCCCCGATGCCGCGGGCCGGCCGATCCCGTTCACCCGGACGGGCGGCCAGGTCCTGAAGCTGATCTATCTTTCCGGAACCGGCGTCGGCGGCTTCATGCCCGCGGGTGCCAACGGACTCGCCTGAAGACCGTATCGGCGGGAGGGCGGGCGCATGGGCGGGCGGACGCATGGGCGCGCGAGCGCGGTCAGGCGACCGCGCCGGCGCGGGTCGGATCGGCCCTGTCCCCAAGCAGCGCGAGCTTGGCGAAGTTCTCGACCGTCACCACGCCGCTGCGGATCGACACGATCTTCTCGCGGCGCAACTGGGCGACGATGCGGTTGACGTGCACCAGGCTCAGCCCGAGCAGCTCGCCCAGCGCGTCCTGCGTCAGCGGCATCGGGAACGAGCCGTTGTGGACGAAGCCGATCGCCGACAGCCGATGGTACAGTTCGAGCAGCAGGTGCGACAACCGCTGTGGCGCGTTCTGGCAGCCGAGGCGGACGACATGGTCGAGCAGGACCATCTCCTCGCCGCGCTCGAAGGCGGCGAGCGCGCGGGCGATGCCGGCATATTCCTCCGGCCGGGTCCGGATCGCCTGCACCAGCCGTCCGACGCCGATCGTCCGCACGACGGTCAGCGCGATCACCGGATTGAGCGCCAGCGGCCGCCGCTCGCCGCGATCGCCCATCAGGTCGCCGGGCAACAGCAGCCCCAGCATCTGGCGGCGGCCATCGGGCAGGATGCGGGGCCGGCAGGCCCATCCGCCGACGATCAGCCGGGGATGCGGGCTGCCGTCCTCGTGCGGACAGATCGTCGTGCCCGGCGCGTGGAACTTGGGCTGTTCCCCCAGCGACAGGACGAGCTCGATCTCGGCCGGGGACAGCGCGCTCGACCCGCGCAGGCGGTGAAGGAGGAGCTCGGTGCTGAGCCCCCTGCCGATGCCGCGTGGGTCGCTGGACAGCATCCCGCCCACTCAGTTCGTGTAGTAGCTGCTGTAGGACCCCATGAACTGCGCGGGATCGCCGTAGCCCGATCGCGCGAGCGCATGAAGGTCCACGCGGCTCAGCGCGACCCCGGTCAGCTTGGCGCCCAGCGATTGCAGGAGGTGGATCGCCATCTCCACCGCCGCGTCGGGCGTCTTGCGCCAGCGCACCAGAAGGACGGTCGCATCGACCTTCTTGGCGATCAGGCGTCCGTCCACGACCGGCAGCACGGGCGACGCGTCGAAGATGACGACCTCGAACCGGCTCTTCAGGTCGTCGATCAGCGTGTCGAAGCCGCCGTTCCCGAGCACGCCCGAGGCCGTCAGCCCCGTTCGCAGCATCGGCAGGATGGTGAGCGGGCTGTCGGCGTCCGGCATCAGCGCCTCGTCCAGCGTCGCCTCGCCCTCCAGGACCTGTTGCAGCCCGACGGCGGGACGCAGGCCCAGCGCGTTGGCGATGCTGGGCCTGCGCATGTCGGCGTCGACCAGCACCGTCGGCACGCCGCTCATCGCCACGATCCGCGCCAGGCCGATCGCGGCGGTCGTCTTGCCCTCGTTGGGAAGGGCGGAGGTGAGCGCGATCGTGCGCACTTCGCCGGAGCCTGACGCCTGCAGCACCGACGCCGCGAGGTTGCGATACCCTTCGGCATAGGCGGACCCGCTGTGGTCGACGAGCGCGCTGATCGGATCGCTGCCGCCGACGCGGCGCACCGCGGAGCCGAGCGTCGGCAGTCCCGCCAGATACGGCAGCTGGAGACGGCCCTCCACATCCTCCAGCGTCCGGATGCCATGGTCCGCCCCCTGCCGCAGGAAGACGACGCCCAGGCCGATCGCGGTGGCCAGCAACGCGCCGACCAGCAGGTTGATCGGCAGGTTGGGCGAACTCGGCCTGACCGGCACCGCCGCGAAGCTGACGACCCGGGCGTCGGACCGGGTCGTCGCCGATTGCGTGCCGATCTCGTTCAGCCGGGTGAGCAGCTGGGCATAGCTCTGGTGCGCGGTGTCGGAGCGCAGCTGGAGCCCGCCCAGCGCGATGGAGGCGACGTTGTTGCTGACGACCTGCGCCCGCGCGCCGCCGGCGCTGCCCGCCAGCGAGCCGGTGCGCCGCGAGGCGACCTCGCGTTGCGCTTCCAGATTGTTGATCGTGCGGTTGATCTCGCCCTGGATCTGCTTGTCGAGGTCGGCGACCTGGCGCTGTGCGGCGGCGAGCGGCGGGTATTTGGGGCCATAGCGACCGCTCAGATCGGCGACCTGCGCGCTCAGCACCGCGCGCTGGCTGCGATACTGCTGGATGACGGGCGATCCCAGCGCCTCGCCCAGATCGTCGCCCGACGATCCGTGCGCGAGCTGCTGGCGCGCGGTCTGGAGGCGGGCGGTGGCTTCCGCCTCGCCGGCGCGAGCGAGCGCCACCTGGCCGTCGAGCGTCGACAGCTGCTCCTCCGCGATCGTGCCGCCCTGAACGCTCATCAGACTGTGCGCGACCTTGTACCGGCCGAGCGCGCCGTCGGCGGCCTCGACCTCCCGCCGCGCGCCGGCCAGCTGTCCGCGCAGCAGCGCGTCGGCCGCGTCGGACCCCTCGCGCTTGACGGCGCCCGATTGCACCACGAACGCGCGGACGAAGGTGTCGACGATCGCGGCCGCGAGCACGCGGTCCCGGTGCTCGAACGTCAGGGTCAGCGCGAAGGTCTGCGCGGTGCGGTGGACGTCCAGGCCGCGTTGCAGCCGTTCGATCGCGGCGTCGCGCCGCGTGGACGCCGTAAGCTCTCTCCGTGACGTCGCGAGCAACGGCACGCTGTCGCGCCACGAGGGATCGTGCATCAGCTCGTCGAAGTACGGCGCGTCCGCCAGTCTCAGGCGATCGACGACGAGGCCGGCGAGCGTCCGGCTCCTGAGCAGCTCGACCTGCGTGTCGACGCTCGAATCCGCTGCCGGGTCGCTCAGCGGCGTCGTCCGGTCGGAGCCGACTTCCGCCGGATGCGGCGCGATCACCAGCGTGGCGCTCGCCGTGTAGCGCGGGGTCTGGAGCAGGGTGAGCGCCAGCACCGACAGGACGATCCCGCCCGCCACGAGGATGAAGAGCATCAGGTGACGGCGATACGCGTTGACGAGGTCGATCACGCCCGTCGACGGCGCCGGCCGGTCGACCGGCGCGAGCATCGGCCGGAGGCCGTCGGGTCTCGCTGGAAGGGTGGCCATTGCAGGTGTCCTCGATCAGTCCTGGAGGGTCAGCGTCACGGAGACGCGGTGGTCGTCGAAGCTGGCCACGCCCGACGCCTGACCGGAGCTGCGCGCGAGGTACCGGTAGCCGAGCCGCGCGTTCCAGTGGCCGCGGGACAGGTACGTCACGCCCGCGTCGGCGTAGGGCAGGCGGTCCTGCCGGTTCAGGCCGCGATAGGTGTCGCGGAAATACCCGCCTTCGAGCGACAGGACGATGTAGCGTCGCAACTCGTTGTCGACGCGGAGCGAGCCGCCGCGATGCAGGAAGCCGCCGCTGCCGGGCACGCCGCTGTCCTCGATGCTGCTCTCGACCTTGCCGGTGATCGTCCGCAGGCCGCTGGGGGAATAGACCAGCGTCCCCAGCGCGCCGATGCCGGACAGCGGGCGGATGCCGCGGCGGTCGAAGTCCTGGCGGATGTAGCCGACGCGCACGTCGCCCCGCATCAGCGACGTGACCTCGAAACTCGAACCCGCATAGACGCCGAAACCGGTCGAGTCGCGCGTTCCGGCCCCGGAGCCATCCCCATCTCCGACGGCGTCGACGGCGTAGGTGATCCTGTTGCCGGTCGCGGCGCCATAGACGGACACGGCGGGGCTGAGCGCCCGCTCCAGCCGAACGAGACCCTGGTAGCGCGTCCGGTCGCGATCGCGCGTGTAGAGAAGGCCCCCGTCGGTGCCGGGCGTCTCGCCGAACCGCAGGCTGACGACCCCGCCGCGCAGGATGACGCGCGTGCTGGCGCCCTCGATCGTCGCGCTGCCAAAGGCGGAGAACGCGTCGTACTCCAGTGGCTTGGCCGCGTTGACGGGGGAGTCGGAGGCGTAGCGGGGCTCGATCAGCGAGCCATAGCTCGCCCCGGCGGTGATGCTGCTCAACGACCCGAGCGCGACGCTGCCCTCGACGCCGCCCAGCACCTCCTCGGTGTCCTCGCTCGTCTGGTGCGCATAGCGTCTGATGTCGCCGCGACCATAGGCGGCGATCCGATAGGGTCCGGTGCTCGTCCGCACGGTGATCTCGGGCCGGACCACGATCGCGATGTCGCTGCGGCGGTCCTCGTTGTTGGCCAGGACGTTGGACGCATACAGGCCGCCGATCGACACCGCCGGGAACAGGTCGAACGCGCCGATCGTCGTGCCATGGGCGGAGAAGGCGGGCAGCACCCTGTCGGCGACGCCCACCGGTTGCTGTCGCGCGAACACCGACTGGCCGGTGGCGATCGGCGGCTCCGGCGGCACGACCACGGTGGGCGCGTCCTGCAGCAGCTGCGCCGCGGCCGGCGTCCCCGCGCCGATCGTCGGGGCGAGCAACGACACGGCGCGGGCGAGCCGTCGACTGGCGGGTGAAAGGGTCAGAACCACCGCTCTTTCACGCGAATGGTGTCGCCGGGCGCCACCATGGTCGTGGCGGTGACGTCGCAGACGGTTTCCGCGCCCTCGCCCGCGTGCTTTATCAGCACCTGCCTGGTCCTCGCCCGATAGGTGAAGCCGCCGGCCTCCGCGACCGCGCCCAAGATCGTCAGGCCGTTGGCGAAGCCGTATTCGCCGGGCTTGTTGACCTCGCCCAGGATGTAGAACGGCCGGGTCGACAGCACTTCCACCGCGACGCGCGGGTCCTTGAGATATCCGTCCGCGAGGCGGGCGGCGATCCGGGCCTGCAATTGCGTGGAGGTCAGGCCGCGGACATCGACGTCGCCGATCAGCGGCAACGCGATGAGGCCGGAGCCGCCGATGGTGAACTCGCCGCCCAGCGCGGGATCGCCGAACACCACCACGCGGACACGGTCGCCGCCGGACAGGGCGTAGCTGTACACCGGCAGCTCCGGCGCCGGACTGCCGGTGGACGGCCCCGACCCCCCGGACAGCTGGGCGCTGGACGATTGGGCTCCGGCCGGCTGGGCTGGCGAAGACGATGCCGCCGCCATCGCCAGCGACACCGATATCGTCCTGAATGCGTCGCAAACAGACATGCGTCCTCCATCAACGATCAGCGCCGTCACGATCTTCCCCGGTTTCGGCTGGCTTGCGGCGGTTCTTTTGGACAAGGATAGCCGCCGCCCGATCATCAAGGCGGCACCTGCCCAAGAACCCGACCGTCTGGTCCTTATAGACGAATGATGTATCTGCGGTCCGGCGATCTTAACCTGATTGTATAACGGTACGCGTTCCAAAAATAATCATGCCTTTTGATGGATGCTTACCCGAAAGGCGGAGATTGTCGGCGTGGGACCGGCAATTCTTGGCCACCAAATGCCTGGCCTGGCGTTTCGCCCTGATGACCACCGGAAAAGCGGATGCAAGGCGTCCCAAGCTCCCGAAAGCTGCGAGCCGTCTCGAGTCTTCCCTGCTGAAGGTGACGGACGTCACGCTGGCCTTCGTCCTGCTGATCTTCCTGTCTCCCCTCATGCTGGCGCTGGCGTTCGTCATCTGGGCGACGGGCGGGCGATCGCCGCTTTACGGGCATCGCCGCTATGGCAAGGGCGGCAGGACGTTCCTGTGCTTCAAGTTCCAGACCATGGCGCGCGATTCCGATGCGCGCCTCGCCCGCCTCCTGCTGGCCGATCCGGTCGCGCGCGCGGAATGGAACCGCGATCACAAGCTGCGCCGCGACCCGCGCGTCACCACGATCGGCCGCGTCCTGCGCAAGACGAGCCTCGACGAGCTGCCGCAGCTGTTCAACATCCTGCGCGGCGAGATGAGCCTGGTCGGCCCGCGCCCGATCGTCGCGGCGGAGGTCGGGCGCTATGGCCGCCGTTTCGTCGACTATTGCTCGGTGCGACCCGGGATCACCGGGCTGTGGCAGATCAGCGGCCGCAACGACATCGGCTATCGGCGGCGCGTCGCGATGGACAGCCTGATGGCGCGGCGGATGTCGCCGCGGCTTTATGCGCGCATGCTGGCGGCGACCGTGCGAAGCGTGCTGAGCGGCAGCGGCGCTTATTGAGCGCGGGCGGCGGCTGTTGAACGGGGGCGTCGGCTGTTGAACGGGGGCGTCGGCTATTGAACGGGGGCGTCGGCTATTGAACGGGGGCGTCGGGCGCGAGGTCGGGGCGGCTCAGCACGGCGCCGTACATCCCCGCGAACGCGGTCGCGACCGCTTCGGGCGTGGTCCGCGCGACCACGCGGTCACGCCCTTGCGGGGATCGGGGACGTCCCTCGGCCAGCACGCGCCGCATCCGGTCCGCCAGCGCGGGCACGTCGCCGGGCGGGACGAGCCAGTCGTCGTCGGCGATGATCTCCGCGATGCCGCCGCTGCGCGCGCCAATCACCGGCACATGCGCCTGATACGCCTCCAGCACCGTCCGTCCGAGCGGCTCCGCCCAGAGCGACGGCGCGACGAGGCAGTCGATGCGGTCGAACAGCGCCCTTGGACCCTGGAAGCCGATGAACTCGACCGGCAACCCGCGCGCGAGCTGCTCGTAAGGGGCAAGCGACGCCAGCGCCGCGCCGGCGATCAGCAGCCGCCATCCGGCCGCCGGCAACAGCCGAACCGCCTTCAACAGGGTGTCGACGCCCTTTTCGGGGCTGATCCGGCCGAGATAGCCGAACACGATCGGGCCGGCGAGCGGCGGCTTGGCATAGCCGGCGTCGACCCCCTCCACCTTGGCCGTGTTCCAGATCACCTGTCGCCGGGCGGGCGGGATGTGATCGAAGAAGCCATAGCGCAGGTGCCGGGCCAGCACCCCCTCGCCGACCGCGGTGACGGCCGACACGACGCGCTGGTCGAACTGCTTGGTGAAGGTTAGGACGCGGCACTTGAGGTGCCGGTGCGTGCACGGCCCGGTCTCGCGGAACATCGAGCTCGCCGCGCACAGCAGGTCGAAATCGCGCAGCGTGTGGACGACCGGCACGCCCCGCCGTTTCGCGGCGCGCCAGACGCGGGTGGAGATGTCCACCATCGAGTGAGTGTTGACGAGGTCGGGCCGGAAGCGGTCGATCACGTCGCCGAACCGCCGCTCGATCGCGAAATTGGCCTGCTGCTTGAACTTGGCCCATTCGCGCTGGCGGGGCGTGTGGGACGGCCAGTCCTCCAGCCAGAAGTCGTTGCCGTGCGCCATGCGGAACACGCGGACGCCGTTGCGCGATTCTTCCGCCGGCTCGCCGGGGGTCAGGCAGGCGGCGGCGACGTCCCAGCCGCCTGCCGCCTGCGCCTCCGCCAGCATGCTGACCGATCGCTCCGCGCCGCCGACGATGTGCGGCGGATAGAGGCTCGACAGGTGGAGGATGCGCGGTGGGCGGCTCATGCGGCGCGCGCGCGGGTCAGGACGTGGTCGTAGAGGTCGTCATAGTCGTCGAGCATGCGGGCGGGCGTCACCCGGGCCAGCAGCCCGGCGAACGCCGGCGGCTGCGGAAGCGCGCCCCGCCCCGCCCCAGCCGG
>NZ_CAHJWW010000138.1 GCF_903643035.1 Sphingomonas bacterium
GGCCGGCGCGGCGACGCGCCCGCGCGCGAGCCACGCCGTCAGCGCGGCCGCGACCGCGGGGATCGCCACCATCGTTCCCGTCAGCAGGTGCGTCCAGCTGTCGCGATCCGGCAGGTAGACGAGCCGCAGCAGCGGCAGCATGCCGCCAAGGTACAGCGGAAAGGCCAGCGGCAGCACCGCCGCATATCCCGCGCAGGACAGCGCGAGCGCGATCCATTCGGCGCCCGCCGCTCGCCCTATCGACCGCCGCCGCGCGATCGCCCAGCCCGCGACCGCGAGCAGGGACAGCAGGAGATGCGGCTTGACGACCGTCATCAGCCCCGCGCCGAGGCCGGCGGTCCAGGCATCGATCCGCCCGACCGGTCGCCCCTCGGCCCGCGCGACCAGCAGCGCGAGCATTGGCAGTCCCGCGATCAGGGCGACATGCTCGCGCTGCGCGAAGAGGTCGGCGGGGAGCACCAGCAGGACGAACGCCGCCGCCGCCGCGAGGCGACCGCGCGATCCAGCGGGGGGATCGAGCAACCGTCCGGCCCGCATGATCGAAAGCCCGGCCAGCGCGGCGACGATCGCGACCGTCACCGCCTCGACCGGCAGCGCCAGTGCGCGCGCGACCGCCACGAACGGCATGTAGAGCAGGACGGAGGCGGGTGGATTGACCTCCTCGACATCGCGGTACAGCGTCGCGCCGTCGATCACGCGCTCCGCGACGGTCGTCAGCCAGGACACGTCGCAGTCGAGCGACGAGCGCGCCTGCAGCGCGAGCGCGAGCGCGGTCACCGGCATGGCCCACCACGCCGGATGCCCGAACCGGGAGGGCAGGGCAGGAAGGCGGGCCGCGATCACCCCGCGACGATAGGCGACGCCGGTTGCGGTCCGCTTAAGGCGCCGCCCGCATGGACGATCTGGCGGGGCAGGGGCGCCAAGGCGTCGCCTCGACCGCCCGACGCGGAACAGGGACGGGGCGGGGATGGACGGCGCCCGTCCGATAACCGCTTTCTGCCGGCCTGTCCGCCGTTATACCTTCTGTCCATGCACCTGAACCTGCATGGCTGGGAGACCGCCTATTACGCGCTCGAATGGGCGATCCGGCTCGGCGCGCTCGCGATCGTGCCGTTGCGGCGGTCGCCGCAGGCGAGTGCGGGATGGCTGATGACCATCTTCTTCCTGCCGGTCGCGGGGCTGGTCGCCTTCTGGATGATCGGCAGCCCGCATTTCCCGGCCTGGCGGCGCGAGCGGTTCGAGAGCCTGAAGCCCTATTTCGACCGGATCGCGCGCGAGCTTGGCCGGCATCCGCCCGACGACCCGGGCGCGATCGACGCGCTGGCGCAGCGGCTGGGCTATTTCCCGGCGGTGTGCGGCAACGCGGTCGAGCTGATCGACGACTATGACGGGCTGATCGACCGGCTGGTCGCCGACATCGACGCGGCGCGGCGGCGCGTCCTGCTGACCGTCTATATCTTCGCGGACGACGCCGTCGGCCACAAGGTCGCGGACGCGATCGCGCGCGCGGTCGGACGCGGCGTCACCTGCCGCGTGCTGTTCGATCCGGTCGGGTCGCACCGCTGGCGGCGCGGCACGCTCCGGATGCTGCGCGCGACGGGGGCGGAGGTGCAGGAGGCGCTGCCGTTCCGGCTGGGGCGGCTGCGGACGCGGCGCGACATGCGGAACCATCGCAAGCTGTTCGCCATCGACGGCGAGGTGGGATATGCGGGCTCGCAGAACATCGTCGCCAAGGATTTCCGCCGCGGCATCGTCAACCGCGAGCTCGTGGCGCGCGTCACCGGGCCAGTCGTCGCCGAGATCGAGGCAACGGTGCGCGCCGACTGGTTCCTGGAGACGCAGGTCAGGCCGGACGGGGAGGATGCGGAGGACGTGGGCGATGCGCAGGACGGGCGCCCGCCCGCCCGCACGGGCGACGCCTGTCTCCAGCTGCTGCCCAGCGGCGAGGAATATGCGATGGAGGGGTTCGAGACGCTGCTGGTGTGGCAGATCCACCAGGCGCGCAGGCAGGTGGTGCTGGCGACGCCCTATTTCATTCCCGACGACGATGTGGTGGGCGCGATGCGCACCGCCTGCGCGCGGGGCGTGGCCGTCGACCTCGTCATGCCGGCGGTGGTTGACCAGCGGCTCGTCCACTTGGCACAATGCTCCTATTACGCCCAGCTGCTCGACGCAGGGGTGCGCATCCACCAGTTCCGCGACTATCTGCTGCACGCCAAGAACGTCAGCGTGGATTCGCGGGTCGCCATCGTGGGATCGAGCAACGTCGACCTGCGCTCGTTCAAGCTGAACGAGGAGGCGTCGCTGCTGCTCCACGATGCCGCCTCGGTCGCGGGCGTCGAGGCGGTGCAGCGCGGCTATCTGGAGAACAGCGATCCCGTCGACCGCGACGCCTGGAGCCGCCGGGCATGGCCGCGGCGGCTGGCGGAGAACATCGCCCGGCTGGTCAGCCCGCTGTTGTGACGCGCGCCCCCCTCCCCGCTCCAGCCCGCCCCGGCGACATCGGCGCATAAACACCGGCTTAACGGGTCATTCCGTCCCGGTTCAGCGCGACTCGCCTAATCCCTGTCTAACGCTCCCGCCCCGTGCATCGACGCGGCGGAACGGACGGTCGGACATTAGGAGGTTTGATATGAACAAGGTGCTTACGAAGCTGGGCCTGGGAGCCCTGCTGGCGGCGACCGTGATGTCGGCGGCGGTGCCCGCGGAGGCGCAGCGGTTCGGCGGCGGGTTCCATGGCGGCGGTGGTTTCCGCGGCGGCTATCGCGGTGGTGGCGGCTATCGCGGCGGCTATGGTCGTGGCGGCATCGGCGCGGGCGGCGCGGCCGTGTTGGGCGGGATCGTCGGGCTGGGCGTCGGCGCGGCGATCGCGGGCAACCATGGCTATGGCGGCGGTTACGGCGGCTATGGCGGTCCGCGCGGCTACTATGGCGGTTACGGCGGTTACGGGGCCTATGGCTATCCGGGCTATGGCTATTACGATGGCCCGCGCTGCTTCACGGAGTTCCGGCGCGACTATTACGGCTATCGCGTTCCCGTCCGCGTCTGCGACTGAGCGATCCGTCCAGACTGGTCTGCCGAACGGCGCGGGGGTCTCTCCCGCGCCGTTTCGCTATGGAAATCATGCGCCATCTAGGCCAAGGCGCGCGCCCATGACCGATACGCCCCCCGACCATCTGTCTTCCAACCCGCGCAGCCCGTTCTTCGACGAGGCGCTGCTGGCACGCGGGATCGGCATCCGCTTCAAGGGCGCCGAGCGTCGCGACGTCGAGGAATACTCGATCTCGGAAGGCTGGATCCGCGTCGCTCTGGGCAAGAAGGTCGATCGCCGCGGCCAGCCGCTGACGCTGAAGCTGTCGGGTCCGGTCGAGGCATGGTTCGAACGTCCGGCGGACGGCGCGGGCGAGCCGCTCGCCGAGCCGATCGCCGACGGGGCGGTGGGCACGCCACAGGCTCCGCCAACGGACCTGTGACGCCCGTTCGGCGAGGTCCGGCCGCCGCCCCGGTCCCGTCTACCGGTATCCCCGCGCCCGCACCCTTCAGTGGACGAAGCGGGCCACCACCTCGCGATACGAGCGGCTGACCTTCACCGACGCGCCCGACCCCAGCACGAGGAAGCACTCGCCGTTGGTATGCGGCCTCACCTGCTTGACGAGGTCGAGGTTCACGATCGTCGAACGGTGGATGCGCTGGAACCGGCGCGGGTCAAGCCTTTTCTCCAGGTCCTTCATCGTCTCGCGCAGGATCAGCGTGTTGTCGGCGGTATAGATGCACATATAGTCGCCGGCGGCGTCGATCCGCTCGATCGTGTCGACGTCGACGCGGAAGATCTGGCCGCGATCCTTGATGTTTATCATCTTCTCGAACCGGTTGGAGGCGACCGCGTCCGGCGCCGTCCCGTCGGCCATCGCGTCCACCGCGTCGGGCGCGACCTCGGCCAGCACCTCCTTCAGCTTCTCGGTCTCCTCCGCCCCGCGCCGGTCGGCGAGCCGCTGGCGCACGCGGTCGATCGTGTCGGCGAGGCGCGATTCATCCACCGGCTTCATCAGATAGTCGGTCGCCTGCGCCTCGAACGCGCGCAGCGCATGGTCCGAATAGGCGGTGACGAACACGAACAGCGGCGGCTCCACGTCCATCAGTCCCTGGACGACCGAGAAGCCGTCGAAGCCCGGCATCTGGATGTCGAGGAAGACGAGGTCGGGCTTGTGCGTCTTGATCGCGCCGATCGCCTCGCGGCCGTTCTGGCACTTGGCGACGATCTCGACGTCCTCGTGCGCGGCGAGCCTGAGTTCGAGGCCCTGGATGGCCAGCGGTTCGTCGTCGACCAGGATGGTACGGATGCTCATGCGACCTCTCTTGTCGGTTCTTCAAGCTGGAACGGGATCTCGATCTCGACCCCGAACCCGCCGCTGGGCAGCGCGCGGATCTGGAACCGCTGGTCCTGGCCATAGGCCTGCGCCAGCCTGTCCCTGATGTTCGCGATGCCGACGCCGGTGGAAAGGCTTGGCCGTTTGGGCGCGGTCTGCAAGCCCGGACCGGTGTCGGACACGTCGATCTGCACCCGATCCCCGGCGAGCCGCGCGGTGACGCGGATATCCGCGCCGTCCTCCTTGGGCGTGACCGCGTATTTGATCGCGTTCTCGACCAGCGGCTGGAGCAGCAGCGACGGCAGCCGCGCCTTCTCCACGCGCGGATCGATCTCGAAACTCGGCCGCAGCCGCGCCTCGAACCGCATCTTCTCGATCTCCAGGTACAGCTTCAGCGTCTCGACCTCCTGCGCCAGCGTCACATGCGCGGTGGGCTCGTTGGCGAGCGTGTAGCGCAGGAAGGACGACAACCGGCTGAGCATGGCGTTCGCCCGCTGCGTGTCCTTGAGCAGCACCAGCGTCGAGATGGAGTTGAGCGTGTTGAACAGGAAATGCGGGTTCAGCTGATAGCGCAGCATCGCGAGCTGCGCCGCCGACGCCTGCATCTCTAGCGCCTCCATCTGGTCCGCCTGCTGCTCGACGATCAGGTAGAAGTTGATCCCGAAATACAGCGCCGACCAGCCGAGCAGCACCGTGAAGTTCAGGAACAGAGGGCCAAGGAGCAACGTCATGTCGAACCCGGGCGGCTCTGGCCGCGCGAGCGAATAGTTGAGCGTGTCCAGCACCGCATAGAGCATCGTCGCCGCGAGCAGCGTCACCATCGCGAGCGGGATGCCGAAGATGCGCCGCAGCTCGCGCCGGTAGTAGCCATAGAGCGTCGAGAGGAGTAGCGTGATGCAATAGCCGATGATCGCCTCGACGACCACGGGCACCGTCACCTGCAGGCTCCAGCCGTTGGAGACCGACGAGACGCCGCGGAGCAGCAGATACCCGCTCCAGCCGGCCGCCTGCAGCGCCCAGAACGCGCGGACATGGTCCTCGAAGAACGGACGGACGGCCACCGGCGGACCGGCGGGCGCCGATCGGACGCCAGTGCCGGGTGCGGTGCCGGACGCTGAACCGGGCGAGGAGGAGGAGGCGGGCAGGCTGGCCACGACCGGGCTTCTACACGCGTAGGCTATGGGGAGCAAAAGCGGACGCGGGCTCGCGCGCGAGCTGGTCGACGCGGCGTCGGAGGGCGCTCCAGCGTCCGCGGGAGGATGGCGGCCCGAGACCTCAGGCTTACGGCTTGATGGGCGCGGCGTGGCTGCGTAACCCGGCGTCATGTCCGCTGCCGATCCCGATCCCGCCGCCGAGCTCGCCTTCCTCGCCGCCGAGATCGCGCGGCACGACCGGGCGTACCACGACGCCGACTCGCCCGAGATCAGCGACGCCGACTATGACGCGCTCGTCGCGCGCAACCGCGCGCTGGAGGCCGCGCATCCGGGGCTGGTCCGCGCCGACAGCCCGTCGGTCCGCGTCGGCGTCGCGCCTGTCTCGCCGCTGGCGAAGGTCCGCCACGCCCGCGCGATGACCAGCCTCGACAACGCGTTCTCCGGCGACGAGGTGGCCGAGTTCGTGGCGCGCGTCCGCCGCTTCCTGCGCCTGGCCGACGACGAGCCGGTCGCGATGACCGCGGAGCCCAAGATCGACGGGCTCTCCTGCTCGCTGCGGTATCGGGACGGCCTGCTCGTCCAGGCGCTGACCCGCGGCGACGGCCAGGTGGGGGAGGTCGTGACCGACAACGCCCGCACGATCGCCGACGTCCCCCAAAGGCTGCCGGACGGCGCGCCCGCCGTGTTCGAGGTGCGGGGCGAGATCTACATGGCCAAGGCGGATTTCGCGGAGCTCAACGCCCGGCTGCTCGCCGAGGCGGACGACCCCGCCAGGGCGCGCCAGTTCGCCAACCCGCGCAACGCCGCCGCCGGGTCGCTGCGCCAGAAGGATGCGACCGTCACCGCCAGCCGCCGGCTGCGCTTCCTCGCGCACGGCTGGGGCGAGGCGTCGGCCGTGCCGGGCGGCACGCAGGGCGAGGTGATCGGTGCGATCCGCGGCTGGGGCTTCCCGGTAGCGGACGCGTTCGCGCGGGTGGCCGACCTCCAGGCGGCGCTGGCGGCGTATCGCGCGATCGAGGGGAGCCGCGCGGACCTGCCGTTCGACATCGACGGCGTCGTCTACAAGCTCGACCGGCTCGACTGGCAGGAGCGGCTGGGCTTCGCGGCGCGGTCCCCACGCTGGGCGATCGCGCACAAGTTCCCGGCCCAGCGCGCGCAGACCACGCTGGAGCGGATCGACGTGCAGGTCGGGCGCACCGGCAAGCTGACGCCGGTCGCGCGGCTCGCCCCCGTCACCGTCGGCGGCGTCGTCGTCACCAACGCGACGCTGCACAATGCCGACGAGATCGGCCGGCTGGGCGTGCGGCCCGGCGACCGGGTGGTGCTCCAGCGCGCGGGCGACGTGATCCCGCAGATCGTCGAGAACCTGTCCCGCGACGAGCCGCGCGACGCCTGGGAGTTCCCCACCTGCTGCCCGCAGTGCGGCTCGCTCGCCGAGCGCGAGCCGGGCGAGGTCGACTGGCGCTGCTCGGGCGGGCTCGTGTGCCCCGCGCAGCGCGTCGAGCGGCTGCGCCACTTCGCCTCGCGCCAGGCGATGGACATCGACGGGCTGGGCACGACCAATATCGAGAGCTTCTTCGCCGACGGGCTGATCGGGACGCCGGCCGACATCTTCCGCATCACCGAAGCGACGCTGCTGGCCCGCGAGCGGTGGGCGGAGGTGTCGGCGCGCAACCTGGTGGCCGCGATCGACGCCAGGCGCGCGGCCCCGCTCGACCGGTTCCTGTTCGCGCTCGGCATCCGCCATGTCGGCGAGGTGACGGCGCGCGACCTTGCGCGGCGCTGGACGAGCTGGGCCGCGTTCGACGCCGCGATGGCGCGCGCGCTCGCGGTCCGGGAGGCGCACGTCCCGGCGCTGGGCGAGAGCGACGACAAGGCGCTCGCGCGGCTGGGCAAGGAGCTGGCGGCGGTGCTGGAGACGCCCGGCGTCGGGCCGGAGGTAGCGTTGGCGCTGGCGGACTTTCTCGCCGAGCCGCGCAACCGCGCCGCGCTCGACGACCTGCTGGGCGAGGTCGCGCCCGCCGATGTCGTCCACGCGG